>JBAWXM010000001.1:0-65394 GCA_037144075.1 Lentisphaerota bacterium
TTCGCAATCTATTTTAAAATTTCAACATTATAGAGTATCTTATATATAAGAATGAGTTTTTTTATTTAAGACGCCGGCAGGAGGCACGATGAATCAGCGCGGAGCTACAATCGTAGAGTCAATGGTCTGTCTGCTGCTGCTTTGCCTTGTATTGTTCTCGCTCCTGCAGATATTTCAATGGATTACGGCAAAAATGGTCTGCGAGTATTCGTCTTTTTACGCGGCCAAAGGCCGTGCTTATGGTTTTGCCGATACCATCGTCACTAACGGAGCCAGGGTTGCGGCGATAGCGGCTTCCGGCAAGGATACAGGTTCCGATAAAGAGCCGCTGCAGGACACGTACCGCGGGGCGAATGGCAACATTAATATTGTTGATTACCGGCAAAAGTTGGCCGAGCGGGCGCAAAATTATATGGTTCATTCTGATTTATCAATAAATTATGAATATTGGCCGGATGGTCAGACAACAGGCGGCACAACAGCAACGCCGGCACTGTATGTAGATACCACCAGCGGAGATGCGGTTACAGCTTCAGTCGGAATTACCAATATGCCGTTGATGGACAAGGGAGTTGCAATGTTTGTCAATGGAACTAAGACAGTGGATATTCCCGCCGGGAAATCTGATATGTACAATCATTCAAAGCTTTATTTGGAAAACCAATGAAACGGAACAATTCAGGCAGTAAAGGCCAGGTAATCGTGATAGCCATAGTCATTATGGTTATTCTGATGCTGGGTATTCTGTTCCTGTTCGATCTGCAAAGCGTTATCCGCGCCAAAGTCAAAATTGAGACGGCGAATCAGGCGGCCGCGCTTGCCGCGGCGCAATGGCAGAAAGAAAGCCTGAATCTGATCGGGGAATTAAATTTGATTAAAGCCTGTGACGCATTGCAGACCTATGTGCCTGATGAGTTGAAGAATAGACAGCCGCCTGCATCAGAGGCTGAAAAGGCGACTGCGGCCTGCAAAATTATAACACAAATGCAGACCATAATCGCCTTTGCCGGCCCGGTTATCGCATTTGGCGCCGCCCAGCAGGCGGCCAAGAACAACGGCGTCAATATTTATGACTATCAGAAGCAATCCTCATCATCCGGCATGAACAACACGGTCAAGCAGGTGCAACTGGACGCCCTTAGCTACTATAATAATCTGGATATTAGTACCGCTACCGGGGAAATGCGTTACGGGGACGCATACCGGAATGGCATTGACGGCCGCTATCCCGGCTGGTGGGATGATTATCGCGGCATGCTGAAATCAGTGATCGATCAGGGCGTGGTAGTGCTTCCCAATGTCCGTATCGGCATTGAAAGAGTTACGCCTTACGCGTTCAAAGACCGCATGTTTTATAAAGCGATAGAAGGTGAATGGTGGTGTTATGTTCCGTTGCGTTCCCTGCTTAAGCAGCCTGATTCCTACTGGTCCGGCAAGTGGTGGCAGCAGATTCAGTACGACAACCCGAATTTTACTGGTCAAAGTGAAATATACAGTCTCGGAATAACTTTTGCGAAAGATGATGAAGACGGTACTTATTATAACCAGGCACCCCCCTCCTGTTGGGACTACTATTTAAGTAAAGCAATTCCAGGTTACACTCAGGAATGGATCAAAAATACGTCTGGAGTTAAACAGCAAATCACCTGGTGTCTTTATGACGGGAGCTGGGGTTGGAATTCTGATAGAGAAGGTGAGATGCTTTCATGGAACAGATCGCAAGGCGGATATCTGAGAGGCGAACTGGCAGACAACGTAAAGTATGACGGCGCGGTGGCTTATGCTGAATGCAGTCAGACCATTAACCTGGTCAACAGTTTTGAATCAAAAATGGATGCTCCGACAGCCACCGAGGCAAATGCCTCGCTGAAAGGCAGTGTTCCTTCTCCGATCCGGACCAGAAGCGATACGATTATCAATAACGGAGTTCCGGTTGGGAATGACTCGTCCCGGGACGGTTATCCCGCCGGCGTGATTGCCCGGGCGCTGGGGGAACTTAAACCATCCGGCAGCAAGTTGAAGCCTACTGATGCGCAAATCATTCTCCCTGCATTTAACAATGTTGCTCTTTTTCCGATCGCCATGTTTGCTGACAATATCAATTTATTGCGGAACACCGATGATCCGTTAAGCGCATTTATCATCTGGCTGAAAAGCGCGGATGATCTTTACACCCCAGCGGTTGCGCCGCCTGCCGGATCGCAGTTATATTGGGAGGCGGTTAAAAAACTTGATACAGAATCTTTCCGCAGAAGCGGTTATAATAATAAATTTGTCGCGGGTTCAGTCTCCAATGATGCGTATTTTTCTGACGCATACAAATACAGCGCCGGCAATCCCGACGGGGCAGGGTGGCTGCAGCAGGCATATATTTTTATTGATAGCGACCCTAAATACGCGGATGATCTGGTTAATAAAACCAAGACGGACAAATACAACTCCAATTATTTAAGATATTACAATATGAATTTTTACATTGTTATAGATAAAAGCGGTAAAGTCCGGACTAATGAGCAGCAGCGCTGCGGAGGCGGATATGTGCCGTCGCCTTATTCAGGGCCCAGATCCGGTCCGCCAAGATTTTGAAGGAATTACAGGCTATGAAAAATATAAAACAGCAGCAGGGCCAGGCGATTGTTGAAATGTGCGTTGGCATAATTGCCATTATGGCGGTTTTTCTGGGGCTGGTTTTTGTCGGCGGCATTGGCATTACCAGCATTCAGACCCTGCTTGGCAACAAATCCGCTACGGAAATAACGTCCAGAGCAACCAATCAAGGCGGACAGGGATCCAATATATATGCATGGGATTACGGCGATCAGGCAAACACGAAACCGGAAGCAGACGAATTCCAGGGACATCGACTGTTTACTCAGTCCAGCCGCCGCGACGACCTGGCGTTCACCCCGGATGACAAGATAATCGCCAATTCCGACCAGCCGGATCAGGCTTTTCAAAACCCGTTCAGCCTGATGAATCTTATGTTGAAGACAGATTTCAGCGAAGACAACAAGTTACGGGATATACCAGCTTCAAGTTCAGGTTCAAGCGCATTTTATTTCCTGGGCGCGGCCAATCTGGTCAGCAGTCAGGGCACCGCAGGCAATGCCATATTTACGCTTGGAAAACAGGATGCTGATACTGCGGCAGGCATGAAACAGACATTCTCATCGCTTTTTGGCGTCAATGTGAATATGAATTTGCAATATCCAGCCAATCAAGTCTATTATCCGGCCACCGGCAGCGCCGCAGGCAACTAAATACAGGGGGGCGGAAGTGAATCGAACAGGGAATTGTATTAACAGGGATAGACAGGATAGACAGGATAAGAAAAGTATTTATTTTTCCGTGTTTTTAGGAGTTGTAAAGAAATAAGTGGTTTTATACTGAGGGTATCGGGGAGAAATTTTTGGGTTGCCGGAGAGGAGCAAAGCCATAGCGTTGTAACGAACCGGCAAAGCCGAAAGTGCCACCGGGGCTCCAGTAGAAAGTACCAGTTATTTTTGAACGACTCCTTAATGGTAAAATCTGTGGTCAATCAAATAATTTCGGGAAAAAGCATGAATAAAATGAAACATTCGCAGGAAGGCCAGGCAATCATTGAAATGTGTGTTTGCGTGATTGCCATCCTGGTTGTTTTCCTGGGACTGATTTTTGTCGGCGGACTGGGAATATCCAACATGCAGAATTTAATTAAAGCTAAAGCCAGCGCCGAAACGCATTCCCGGGTATCGGACAAATCCTGGGACAGCGACGATATTTTCGCATGGGATTATCGCAGCCAGCAGCAGCAGCAGCGCCAGACTACCGAGCCGGATTTTTTTCCAGGCAGCCATCTTTTCTATAACAGCCGGGTCGGCGGTATCAACCCGTTTGCTGCAGACCGCGCGATAGTAGGCAATGTCAATGCCGTCAACCCCAGACCGGTTGCGCCTCCGGTTCCTGACGACTTTCAGAGTACGTTTCTCCGGGAACTGAGTCCCTCAAATCAGGCTAGAAAAAATGAAGCTGCGGCTGGCGGCATTTCCCGCAATATTCCCCCGTTGTTTGTCGGCGCCGAGGAAGTTACCGGCGGCAAGGAACCGGAAGAGTCGGCATTCCCTGACATGATAGAGAGCGACGGACTCAAGGAAAAGTCCGGCAGAAATACCAAGCCCGCCGCGAAGTAAAAGAATACAGGATTTAACCACAAAGACACAAAGGCACAAAGAAATCCATTTTTTATTATGAAGAGCCGGATGAGGTTAAGGCAGATGAATAATATTTTCAGTGTTTTTCAGAGTGTTCCGCGGTTGAAGACGGTTTTTGATTTTTACCTGAAAAAAGTTTTCTCTGTGTCTTGCTAACTCTCGGGTTAGTCCCGCGACTGCGGGATGTGTTTGTGGTTAATTACGGCTGGAAGAATTCGATTTTGCCGCTTTCAAGGTCAGCGTAAGCTCCGACAATTTTCAGTTTGCCGGAAGCCGCCATTTTTCTGAGCGGCTCACTGCTTTGCAGCATTGCCCGGCAGACCAGCCGGATATTTTCTTTGTCGGCGTCGTCAATCAGTCTGTCTTCGGTAATGTTGGGGTCTTTTTTCCCGGCAATCAGAACTGCCGGGATCAGGCTGCACACTACGGAATTCAGCGCCGGCGTTGTGTTGCTTTCTGGCTGGCGCATAAGTTTTACCGCCGCCGTGACGGCGCCGCAGGAATGGTGTCCCATTACCACGATCAACCGGCTTGTGGAGTGAAGCGCGGCATATTCAATGCTGCCAAGCGTGTCGGGGAATAGTTGATTGCCGGCATTCCGCACGACAAACAACTGTCCAAGTCCGGCGTCGAAAAATATTTCCGGCGGAAAACGTGAATCCGAACATGCAAGAATAGTGGCGAAAGGGGACTGCCCGTTGAGCAGTATTTTGCGTACGTCCTGGCCGACGCCAGGATCTTTCAGCCTGTTCGCCGTTGCATATCGCCGGTTTCCGGCTTTCAGCATTTCAAGCGCTTTTTCCGGCTGGATGACCACGACATTCTGTCCGCCATTTTCCAAAAGCGCCGCGGCGTCTTTATCATTTTTCTGCTGGCGATTGAAATAAAGAGCCGCAAAAACAATAAGTCCGAGGACGGCTGTAACTATAAAAAAAACTGTAAGATTAGTTCTGCGCATAATTTAGCAAGCTCCTGCAAAAACAGAATTCAGGAGGAAGGAGTCAGGAGCCAGAATTGAAGGCATAAAATTCTCCATCTTGAAATTATGAAATGTCATTGCTGTTGTCTTCATCTAGTTGTTTTATCCTCATCTTTATTATTTTTTTATAAAATAGACTCAATAACCTTAAAAAGCAATCTGAACCTGAGAACTTTATAACCACAGAGATATCCCGCAGTCGCGGGACTAACCCGAGAGTTAGCAAGACACAGAGAAAACTTTTTTCAGGTAAAAATCAAAAACCGTCTTCAACCGCGGAACACTCTGAAAAACACTGAAAATATTATTCATCTGCCTTAACCTCATCCGGCTCTTCATAATAAAAAATGGATTTCTCTGTGCCTTTGTGTCTTTGTGGTTAATAAATTCATCCCCTCTTTCCCTGGCGGAAGTGCACCGGTGAAGTGCCGATATACCGCTTGAATTGAGCTGAAAATTCATAAGGGGAGGAATAGCCCAGCCTGGCCGCTATTTCCGCGACCGGAATGCCGGGGCTGCCGAGCATTCCGCAGGCCATGTCCAGCCGGCGCCGGATCCGGTACTGCCACGGCGATATGCCGCAGCGCTCTTTAAACATTTTCCTGAAGTACTCATAACCCACTCCGTATTTCCGGCAGAATTTGTTAAGGTCGCAATCCTGATCGAAATCGCTGCCGAGTATCCGGCAGGCCTCCTCAAAAACCAGCAGCCGGTCTTTCGCTTCCGGCGGCGCGTGCATCCTGCGGTGGCATTCGCCGAGCAGGCTTACTGCGCGTGAGACCAGTTCCGGCAGCATATCTTCATTCGCCGTTTTCAGCGCCTGGACAAAATCCCACACCTGCCATTTTAAATCGTCGTCCAGCGGCAGCGATGATACCGGCGAGCCGGCGCGGATAACCAGCATAGCGCTCAATGCCTGATACAGCAGCGGCCCCACTTCCAGGTAAAATTCGCTCCATTCGCTGTCCGGATCAACATAATTGGAATGAGACTTTTGCGGAAAACGCTGAAAACAGCTTCCCGGCCCCAACTGCCAGGTTTCGCCGTGGTCGTCAACGTAGCTGCCGCGGCCTTGCAGCGCCACCACCAGGACGTAGCGGGGAAAGCGAAAATTGACGTTGTCTGCCGTTACGCCGCCTTTGTACATGAATCCCGCGCCGATTCCTTCCCGCGAGCCGGTTCCGCCCATGGATCGGTATGCGGCTTCCCGATGCCTGGGAGGTACAAACGGAGTGTTTTTACCATTTAACATATCTTCATTACCATTAATGATATTTATTTAACTGAAAAATGACACTATATTCTATAAAATTCAAGTACCATTTTTATAATTATGCACGGATATTGTCATGAAGAAAATTAGTTTTAAAGCAAAAGACGGGAAATTGCTGGTGAACGGCAAACCGCAACAGATTATCTCCGGCGCCATCCATTATTTCCGCGTCCTGCCTGAACTGTGGGAAGACCGCCTGCTGAAAGCTAAACAATGCGGTTTGAACGCGATTGAAACCTATATGTGCTGGAATCTGCACGAACCACGGGAAGGCGAATTCGACTTCAGCGGAATGCTGGATTTTGAAAAATTCATCCGGACGGCGGATAAACTCGGTTTGATGGTGATTGTCCGCCCCGGTCCGTATATCTGCGCGGAATGGGATTTCGGCGGCATGCCCGCATGGCTGCTGGAAAAGAACGGCGTCAAGTTCCGCTGCATGAATAAACCGTTCCTGAAAGCGGTTGACCGCTTTTACCGCGCCATTCTGCCGCGGCTGAAAAAACTGCAATGCACCGAAGGCGGGCCAGTCATCGCCATGCAGGTGGAAAATGAATACGGCAGTTTCGGCGAAGACAAAAACTATCTGGCGCATATCCGGGATTTGATGGTTGACAACGATATTGATGTCCAGCTTTTTACTTCCGACGGTCCCGGCGACCATTTCATTCAGGGGGGGACGCTGCCTGACCTGCTGATGACCGTCAACTTCGGCAGCAACTCCGTGCAGGCTTTTAAGAAGGCTCGCGAATACCGTCCGGAAGGCCCGGATTTCTGTATGGAATTCTGGAACGGCTGGTTTGATCACTGGGGCAAAGAACACCATACCAGAAACACCGCCGACGCCGCGAAAACGCTCGACGACATACTGGCCGCCGGCGCATCGGTCAATTTTTATATGTTTCACGGCGGCACCAACTTCGGTTTTTGGAACGGCGCCAATGAGGTCGAAGGAAAACATCTGGCGACCGTTACCAGTTACGACTACGACGCGCCGCTGAACGAATGCGGCGATCCGACGGAAAAATACTTCGCATACCAGCAAGTAATCCGCAAATATAACCCCGCAGCTGAATTCGGCAAGCCTGTGCCGTCAGTCAAAAAAGCCTACGGCAAAGTCAAGCTTACTGAATCTGTTTCGCTGTTCGATTCGCTGAACCGTCTGTCCAGAAAACGGCGGACTCTGGAGCCGGAGCCGATGGAGCATTTTAAACAGAATTTCGGATTTATCCACTACCGCACCCGGTTGAGCGGGCCGGTTCCGGAAACCAGCCTGCTGTTTATCGGCATGCATGACCGCGGCCAGGTTTTTCTTGACGGCATATTCATCGGAACCGTAAGCCGCAACGACGAAAAGCTGTCGCTTCCAGTCTCTATTCCGGCAGGTGGAGCGCAACTGGACGTGCTGGTTGAAAATATGGGCCGGATCAATTATTCGCCGGCGCTTAAATATGAGCGCAAAGGCATTATTGGCGGGGTGTGCGTCTGTCTTCAGCAGCAGTACGACTGGGAGACCTGGACGCTGCCGCTGGATAATCTGGAAAAGTTGAAATTCGGCAAGAATTCCATCCCTGAAAATCAGCCCGGATTCTATAAAGGCACTTTCGAGATTGACGCCGCGCATGACACTTTCCTGAAAGTCTCCGGCGGACATAAAGGCGCATGCTGGATCAACGGTTTCAACCTGGGCCGCTACTGGGAAGCCGGTCCGCAAAAGACATTGTATGTACCGGCGCCGCTGCTTAAAAAAGGCATTAATGAGATAGTCGTTTTTGAACTGCACGGATTAAATAGAAAAACGGTTGAATTTACAGCCGTCCCTGAATTGGGCTAAACAAATATTTTATTGGAGAAGAGATTATGAATAACTCGAATCAATTGCAGGAACTGATCTGGAGAAGCCCGGACTGTCCCGGCATTCACCGCCTCGCACCCCGCTCCACACTGTTTCCGTTTTCCGATGAGAAAACTGCGCGCAAGGTAAAGAAAGAATTTTCGCCGTGGGTATTGCCGCTGGACGGCGAATGGAAATTCAAATATATGACTACTCCGGAAAATCCGCCGGAAAATTTCTTTTCTCCGGATTTGAAGGATAAATCCTGGGACAATATCGCTGTTCCCGGCTGCTGGCAGATGCAGGGCTATGACTACCCGCATTACACCAATGTCCAGATGCCATGGCCGAATCTGCCGCCGGATGTGCCGGAAGAAAATCCGACCGGCATTTACCGCCGCAATTTCACGATTCCCGCAGATTGGTCGCCGCGCCGTACCGTGCTCCATTTCGACGGCGTGGAAGGGTTGTTTTTTGTCTATGTCAACGGTCATGCCATTGGCGCGAATAAAGATTCCCGCACCGCCACCGAATTCGATATCACCGCCAGTCTCGTCAAAGGACGGAACCAGCTCACCGTGATGGTGGTCAAATGGTCGGATTCATCATTCATTGAAGATCAGGATCACTGGTGGATGTCCGGCATTTCCCGCAGCGTTTATCTTTACAGTACCAGCCGCGAATTTATCGGCGATGTGTTCGCCACTTCCGTTCTGGATGAAAAATGTCAGGACGGGATTCTGAAGTTGAACCTGGCATCCGGATTTGCTAAAAGACCGGAACCCGGCTGGAAGTTCAATTGCAAACTCTATTCGCCGGACGGCAAGTCCGTGCTGGAGAAACCGCTGGAACAGGAAATCGGCGTTCAAAAGGACGGCTGGTATCCGCTGACTTCCGATCCCGGCAGAATGAAAGTATTATTGCAGGCCGTGATTCCCGCGCCAGTGCAGTGGAGCGCGGAAAATCCGTCGCTGTATACGCTGACCGTGTCGCTTATCGATCCGTCCGGCAAAACGGTTGAAGCCACCGCCTGCCGCCTCGGCTTCCGCCGGGTGGAAGTGAAAGACCGCGAACTGCTGATCAACGGCAAACCGGTATTGATCAAAGGCGTCAACCGTCACGACCACGACGACAAGCAGGGCAAGACTGTGCCGCTGCAAATGCTGATCAAAGATATTGAAACCATGAAGCAGTTCAATTTCAACGCCATCCGTACCAGCCACTACCCGAACGCCCCGGAATTTTACGATTTATGTGATGAATACGGCATGTATGTGATTGACGAAACTAATCTGGAGCATCATGCCTTTTATCAGGATTTATGCACGAATCCGCAATGGGCGAATTCATTTCTTGACCGGGTGGTGCGTATGGTCGAGCGCGATAAAAACCATCCATGCGTGATCGAGTGGTCTCTGGGCAACGAATCCGGCGTCGGCGAAAATCATGCCGCCATGGCCGGCTGGATCCGGCATTTCGACCCGTCGCGCCCGGTGCACTACGAAGGTGCCTGCCGCAGCGCCTATGACGGGGTATCCAATGACAATCTGCACCTTACCGACATCATCTGTCCGATGTACCCGCCCGTCGATAGAATCATTGAATGGGCGGAGAACACCAAAGACTGCCGTCCGCTGATTATGTGCGAGTACTCCCATGCCATGGGCAACAGCAACGGCAGTCTGAAAGATTACTTTGCCGCCTTTGACAAATATCACGGCTTGCAGGGCGGGTTTATCTGGGAATGGATAGACCACGGCATCAAGCAGGTGGATAAGAACGGCCGCGAATACTGGGCTTACGGCGGCGATTTCGGCGACACCCCCAACGACCATAATTTCTGCACTGACGGCCTGGTCTGGCCGGATCGCACCCCGCATCCCGCCATGTATGAGTTCAAGAAACTCGCCCAGCCGGTAAAGCTGGAAGCTGTTGACCTGAACTGCGGCAGAATAAAAGTCACCAACAAGGAATATTTCACCACGCTGGAGAAATTCAATATCGCCTGGGAACTCCAGGTGGACGGCGTCACTGTTCAGCAGGGGAAACTGCCCGCGCTGACCACTGCTCCGCGCAAATATGAAGAGATCAGGATTCCGGTACGGAAGCCGGAAATGTTTCTAGGCCAGGAATGCTTCCTCAATGTCCGTTTCTCGCTGGCGAAAAAGACGGTCTGGGCTCCTGCCGGATTTGAGTCCGCCTGGGAACAGTTCAAGATGCCCTATTCCGGAGTCGCGGTAAAACCTGCTCCTGTCAGAGCCGCCGGTCTTGACGTCACGGAAAATACTAAATTCATCAGCGTCGCCAATAACTCAGTCAGTATTACCTTCGACAAGAAGTCCGGTTCGCTCAGCTCCCTGAAATTAAAAGGTATGGAAACGCTGCTTTCCGGCCCGCTGGTCAATATCTGGCGCGCCCCCACCGACAACGACGGCATCAAGGCCTATATCGGCAAATCGCAGAAAATCGTGGAAAAATGGCTGGCCGCCGGACTCAATGAAATGTCCCTCGCCACCAGATCCGTGGAAGCCGCGGCCTGCGAGGATACGATACAAGTTGTCATCGCGCAGCGTTCCGAGAACAAAAAGACCAGGCGCGGGGTAACGCACGTCCATTGCTATACGATTACACCGGACGGCAGAATTAAAGTGGACAACACCTTTGACGTGGATAAGGAACTCGAAGACATTCCGCGTCTCGGCGTTACGCTGGAAATGCCGCTGGAACTGCGTAGAATCGAGTGGTTCGGCCGCGGCCCGCAGGAGAATTACTGCGATCGTGACGCCGGCTATCCGGTCGGACGCTATGCCGCCGATGTTGACGAATTATATGTGCCGTATGTCATGCCGCAGGAATGCGGCAACCATACCGCGGTCAGATGGGCGGCCATCACCGGCAAAGGCGGTCACGGCGTAAAAATCACCGCGCCCGAGCTGATGGATTTCTCCGTGTCAAGGTTCTCGGAAGCAGACTTGTTCAAAGCTTTGCACACCAATGAACTGAATCCGCAGGACAAGGTATTTGTTCACATAGATTACCGTCAGCGCGGCGTAGGCACCGCCACCTGCGGCCCGGATACATATCAGGAGTACCGCATCACCGGCGGGAAATATAACTTCCAATATTTTATTGAAGTTATCTGAAGAGGAAATGGATCGCATTTAAACAGGGCGGGCAGGATAAGAAATGAATTAAAAGATCCTGTACGTCATGCATATTCATAAATGTATTTTAGTGTGGAACGATTGCGCCATGCGCCAGCAGCAGATTTTTAATGGAAGCGATATCGAGCTCCAATGAAGTTTTCTGCTGTCTGGCGGCCAGCGCCGCAATCGCGCCGGCTGCCTGGCCTGTCGCCATGCAGGAAGCCTGCACCCGCAACGCCGAATTGGCTAACCGGTCGCTGGAAATACAACGTCCGGCGACCAGCAGCCGCCGGCTGCCGCGCGGTATCAGCGCACGCCGCGGAACTGTCGGTACCACGCCGGTTTCCAGCGGATGTCCCATCAAACCGGATGTTTTGTCGCAGCGGTGCAGATCCAGCTGATAAAATGCATAGCAGAGGGAATCATCCCAGCAACGGCCTGTGACATAATCATCAACCGTAATGGTGGCTTCTCCATCAATCACCGCGGTTTCGCGAATGCCGCACTGCGGAGCCATATATTCAAATTTCAGCATTTCCAGGCCGCGAAACTGCCTGAGGAAACGGTAAACGCGCAACACTGCCGCCCGGCCCAGACGTTCGACTATTGATTCGTCCATACTGGAAACCGCATCGGCTACTGGCACATGAATGCAATTTTCTCCATGGCATGACAGCAGATGCGCCATTGATCTGGACATGCCGGTATCAAGATAACTCATTCTGCCGTCTGCAACGGCCTGCTTGTACGCGTTCTCCACTGCCGCCAGGTCAATAAGTTTCAGATCATAACCGCCAAAGCGTACCATCGGCGTTCCCGGCTGCTTTTCAGTATTTTGTTTGATTCCGTACCCGGCCAAAGCGGTCAGGGTTGCATCGCCGGTGGCGTCAATAGCCGTATGGCAATGATATTCGACTGCTCCGGTTTTGGTCGCAACGGTAATTTTAACATGATCATCCAGCTCCTTTGCCGTTAACGGCATCGCATGATAAAGCACGTCCACGCCGGAGGCGGTAAACGCCTCATCCAGCAGGCAGGCCCATAACGCCGGATTAACTTTAACTTGCAAATTCCAGTGCGGCAGATCATAACGGCTGAAATCGGGCATAGCGCCATGTCCTTCGACAACCGCGGCGCTGACCAGTTCCCAGCCGATTCCTGAAATCACCTGTTTACCCCAGGCATGGAATAATCCGGGGAAATCAACTCCGCAAAGCGTTAAAGTTCCGCCCGGCATGCTGCTTTTTTCAATCAGCAGCGTTCTGGCTCCAGCTCTTGCGGCCTGCAGCGCCGCAATGCTTCCTGCCGATCCGGCGCCGGCCACGATCACATCGTAGCAATTATTCTTTTCGAGCATTTTTGCCCCGCTATTTAACATTCTGTCCATTAATTGTAAATTCCGGAATGCGGCAATTTATTTATGAAAATTCCATCCAGGCATTGTTTATGAAATAATTAAAATAGACGAATTCTATTCAATAAAAAGGGAGAAATCGCGATTAATAATATATTTGTTTTTTGATGATCTCAAAAATATATTCGTGACCTTTGTGATTTGGGTGTATACCGTCGTGCAGCAGTTTAAAATGCTCGTTGTTATTCTGCTCAAGAACGTCTTTTGACCAGATTGCATGTATGTCAATCAATTCAATATTGCAAGCCTCCCCGGCCTGCTTGACTATGTCTATATATTCAGGCAGGAGTTCCCTGCGGCGTATACAATCTATGCCGCATGCATAATCCAGAGGATTTTGAGACAGCAGCAACAGCGGAATTTGGCTGTTCCGGCAAAACATGCACAGCTTGTTGAGCGCTGATTTAAATTGCTCCTGACCGGCTTTGCCGCGGCCGGAATCATTCATGCCGTACATTGCGGTGACAAAGTCCGGTTTGAACCGCCGGATCTTGTCAATGGCAAAGTTTGCGTCATCACTTAAAGAGCTGCCGCTGACAGCGGAATTTATAATGGTATATTTCCTTTTGGAATACGCATCACGTAACAGCTGGTCAAAATGCTGAAGGTAATTGTCATAGCCTTCAGTACAATGATTATACTCTGTTATGCTGTCGCCCAGCGCCAGCCAGACAAAATATTCAGAGTTTTCTATAAGTTTTTTCAGATTCATAATATTTCTTACGGCTTATCCAGTCTGCATTTATGAAAAATGAAGGTCAATTGAAAAACAGGTCCCGGAACAAGTACGGTTTTCTATGCGGTTCAGTCCCTTTCGGAGTCATCGTCAGGCCGGCCTTACGGCCTTTTCCGTCATTGTCGTTGACTCTGATGGCAAAGCCGACAGTTTCCCCTTCTGCGAATTTAACCATCGGCAAGCATTGGCGCGGGAATTTAATCTCATAGATGGTTTCGCCGTCTTTACGGGCGATTTGCACTTCCACTTCGCGATCAAGCCCGGTAGCCTGATTGGCTTCGCCGATATAACGGCCTTCACAACCTTTTTCAATCCAGGCCTGAGGTTTTCCTCCGGCCATGGAAATGGCGTAAACAATGTCGTCGCCATCAAATCCAGTATCGGACTCCGTCGCATTGTTAAGCTGATCGAAATATATCTGCAAAGAATCATAGTTCCATGCATTGGCCGGGGAGTCAGGATTGCAGGCGATATCATCTTTAACTTTGACCGCAACGGCAAAGTAATCTTTATTCCAGCCAATGGCGACCTGCGCAGAAAGATCTTTGATTCCATTATACGGATGCTGCGCATCCGGTTTGGCCGTCAAGTTTTCTTCGCCAAGCGCGATCCAGTGTGCATTCTGCCATTCATCCAGAAGACCGTCAACTTTAATCAGGTCAAGTCTGCCGACTAAAACCGGCGAGAGTTTAAATGTTTTCTTTACAAACACGTCGTTTGAACTTACGACAGCCGGAACCATATAGCAGCTGTTATCATCCAGGATAAAGTTTCCCTGAAAGTCAATCTTAATGCTTTTTCCTGGATTTAAATCCGCGAATCCGGCCGTATTCCGGTCCAGTTGCCAGCCTGCCGGCAGTTCCGGAATGACCACCTTGCCGCTGACATTCTTGTTAAGCCGGTTGGTTACTGTAACAGACAATTTTTTACCTGTTGTCAGCGCCATATCTATCTTAAACGCCTCGCCCATCCCTAGAATATCGGCGGCCCTGATAGCATTAATAATTTCTTTTTCCCGGCATCCCGGTTTGAAACGAATATAGACCGGCGCAGAAGAAACCGGCAATCCCTGCGCAAATTCTTCCTGAGTCAACTGGTTTCCCATCATATCATACGCCGCCAGATAACCATTCATTTTCATCCTGCCGCTGTGTTCCTGATTAATGGCGTTAACCGTCAGCAGCGGTCCGCCGGCGGCATCCGGGAAAAGGAATATTTTCAGTGCGCTGCCGGCTTCCAGCGGATACCCTTTGCCTGCGGTATTCAATAATCTGTTTGCTGCGCTGTACGCGGCAAAGGCATAATAAAGATAATACCGGTCATAACCGCCATAGCGGAAAAGAGTCAGCTGCGGACTGTATGCGCAATAAGGCACTCCGGCTGCGGCATGGTAAATATAGTTTCTGACGGTTCTTGCGCAGCTCTGGAGCTCTTCGCGATCTGGCAGATAGTAATCACGACTGCTTTCTTCGTCGGAGCCGTGCATGATGAATTTATTCGCCGCATAATATTGTTCTGTATTGATCATAGGGCCATGAAAATCATATCTGTCGAGTATTTTCCGGTATGCGCATAAATCATTATACACGTCAGGCAGATCCGGTGACGCGCGGTAGGAGTGGAAGGAAAAGATATCCATATATTTGCCTGCTCCCAGCTTCATGGTTTCTTCCAGATATGCAAAATCATTCCCGTTCAGACAAACCCCGACCACCTGCAATTGCGGATTAACCTCCCTGATGGCCAGGTAAGCAGTTTGCAGCAATTGCACATATTTGGCCGGAGGCATCGTCTTCTCTCCTTTCCGCGGACCTTCGCGATGCCGCCAGAGATTAGGTTCGTTGGTAATCTCCCAGTATTTAATCTGATGCTGAAGCGGCACGACAACGGATTTCAAATATTCGCCATAGCGCTTAAGTGTCTGTCCGTCGATAACATCATCATTAAGAACACGTTCAATGATATCCTTGGGAATATTATTAAAACAGGCCATCAAATCCTTCAATCCGCCTTGTATCTCGACTTCGCACCGCTGCCTGATTGAATCAATATAATTTTCCGGCGGAAGTGACTGCCATGCTTGATTCTTTAGAAAAAAACGGTTAATTCCTGTCCCCATCATTCTCATCAGCGGAGTTTCCTGCTTGATAATCCACTGCGGCAGATAACAGGTTTCATAACATACGCCGAACAGCGGCAGCCCGGGCGGTTCTGGAACTGGAGGCATGATCACGGCATAACGTGATTGTCCGATGGAAATAAGCCTGCCCTGGTCATCGCCGGCTTTTGCTTCAAGTTCAAAAACGCCCAGCTTGCTATTCATCAATTTTACCGGTAGAACAGTGACCGGCGAAGAAGTATCGGCAGTCACGGTCTGTTCCCATACCTTTTTGCCACAGCTGTCTCTCGCGGATAAATCGATCCGCAATTTCTGCCGCATCTGGTTCTTCCGGACAATTTTCAACGTCATCTCAGCAGGTTCTTTATCTTGAATGAATATATTGCCGGAGACTGCAACAAAACCGATTTCAATTTCCGGCAACTGATAATCGGTTAAATCCCCCAGTTCCAATTGGATCTGATCGATAAGAACATTCCGTCCGTCAAAGCGGGCATATATCTTTTTCTGTTTCGAATTATTCTTCCAGACACATGACAATGCTATCCGCGTCCAGTTTTCGGTTGATATTGATTTAATCTCTTTTACATATGACTTCCAGCCGGGGTCAAGCATGAACATTTTCAAGCCGGCCTCTTTATCCGTTGCCTTGACATAAGCAGAGAGCGTATACTTGCTTCCCTCCTGCAAAGGGATACAGCCGCTGAACAAGGCGGTGTATTGATCTGCCAGAAAAAACGCGCAGGAGCCATCAACCCCAGCGCCGGGAATAATCCGGCATTCAGGAGCGTCGGCAACCGTTGCCGCCATCTGACAACTGGCCGGAGCGAAAAAGTCGAGCATCCAGTTGTTCATTCCCAGTTCAAAACTAGAATTGCCCAGCAGATTGCGGCCGGAAGTTCCGGGTAACAGGGACGCCGTATCCCTGCCGGCCGCCGCCGGCGCCGGTTCTGCCGTCCAGTTCAGGCTTGCTCCGGAGAATTTTACATCGCCGTCGCCTTGCACATCAATTCTGCCCCAGCAGTACGGAACTTTAACTGGATTCCGGCATTTTAATGCGATTGAATATTTCTGCCATTCGCCGGATACAGGAAAAGTTTTTTTAGCCTGCCATTTATAATCATTCCCCAGCAGAAACAGTTCAATCGTCATATTCGGAGACTCTGATCGAGCCCATAGTTCAAAGTTCATTTCCCCGCTGTCGGGCAGCGGAACCTTAAAAGCGCTTAAAGTGCGACATTTTTTGCCATCGCTTTTAATACATATTGTCCTGTCGCCGCTCTTGAACGTGCTGTCTTTAATTAATGTATAATCACCCTCGTTCCCATTATACTGCCAATGCCATCCCGGAGGTATTTCTCCAGGCGCCCCGCGGGCAAAATCCGCATTGGTCAGAAAGTTGCAATGCTCTTCGGGGCCGGTTTTCTCGACTTGGAGATTTTTGATTTTTATTTCTGTGCCGGCATTAACCGCTGCCGGAATATAGAAACGAATTCCGGCAGTGGAGTTTTCTTTGACTTTGAAATAAATAGTCAAAGGAGACCAGTCTGAAAGAGGAGGAATTTGCTGAACAGGCTGACTTTCCAGTTTCCCGTCAATATCTGCCATTAAAATGTCCATCGGCTTGATTCCGTCCGTCCGGTATTCCGCTGTAAGCTTATACCAGCCCGGGGAATATACTTCCGTAAATTTGCAGGAGGCCTCTAATTTATTTGCTGATCCTTCGACTCTGGCGGTCAATTCGCCGCCCGCGCCGGTTTGAAAACCACGCAGCGTCTTTTCATTAATCACAGTTGCGCCTAGTCCCGCCATAATTCCGCTGGACAAGACCAGCAGCAGACATTTGGATAAAAACATTTTATAACCTTTATTTCTCATATGGTTCGCTATCTTTCTCAGTTCGTTCGCACAATGGAGAATTTCAATGTTTGCCGGCATACGCCTTTACTTTCTGATGTACAGCCAGCGTCCGCTCAGCCAGTTCTTTCATCGTAATCTCCTGAAAACCGAACACCAGCGGTTTAACCGTATCGTTAAGCGGCGCTGCGAGTTTACCACCCATATTCCGGTATCCGGCAGCAGTTCCGGCTATGGATCCGGCGGTAGCTCCGTTGCAATCGGTATCGAGTCCGCCCATCACGGCAATCCCGATAGTTCTGTCGCAATTCATCTGTCCGTAGAACAGACTCATCATCACAATCAGGGCGTTGTTGACAGTATGACCGGCATGCATGCCGGCATAACGCTTTTCCAGTCTGGGCATAAAATCTTCAAATGTAGCGCATTCAGGAATCCAGTTCAGCGCTTCGCGAATAGCCGTGGACAGACGACAATGGCGGGGAATTTCCGAAAGTCCGATCTCCACCAGTTTGCCCGGAGAGTTTTCTACAAAAGCCGCCGCAATCACTGCCGCAACAAACATCTCGCCGTAAATGCCGTTGGCTGTATGCGTCCAGCAAGCGTCGCGCCAGGCATATTCCGCCGCCAGTTCCGGGTTGCCTGCGCAGGCATATGCCCAGCCGTCAGCGCGAATCTGCGCTCCGATTCTTTCGCGGTAAGGATTGTTATGACGTCGCGTAAAGGCTGCTGTTACAGGAATAATATCCGCGGGAAGGTCCCGCAATCGCAATGGACGGACTAAATTATAATTCAAAATTGCCTGTGCTTCCGCTGTACAGACAGCCTTGTAAGGCAACGAACTGTTCCATGTGTCGGGAATGTCATACCACTGGAAGTCCGGACCTTTCTCCTCCAGAACCTTCAAGCCGGTCAGCGAGTAATGAATATCGTCATCCGGCTCCATAAACTTGATATTTTCCCGCCATGAAAGCGGGCATCCCAGTTTAATGCCGTCTCCAGTGTCACTGCCGCTGAAGTAATAGTCCAGTTCCCAGTGTCCGCGGTTTTTCAGATAATACCGGATGGCCTCGCGTCCATTCATGTCGCCATGCCCGCGCATGCCAAGTCCCTCAACCGGTTTGCCAAGTGCACAACCGGCGGCGCGACCGGTCCAGGCGCCGCGGAAACGGTCAAGCAAATCTTTATCATTTAGCGCCAGCGGTAATTGGCGGGGCCCGGAAGGACGTTCTTTTTTTATTTCTTCCAGTTCATTGGGTTGAATAAAATCAAACTCCGGATCACGGGGCAAGTTCTCAAGTTCCGCATATATTGCCCGTATCTTTTTTTCGTTGTATGCATCGTATACCGGATGCAGCATGGCTATTTGTTCCGTCACTTTCTCCGGAATGATATAGCCTTCATATTCGAGTTGTACCAGTTCATCGCGCAACAGCGATAATGGGTGAGTCCAGCCTGAGATCAACATAATTACAATTCCTTAGTTTTTAGCATTAAAAACCTTAATATTCCTATTTTTGCAGGTTATTCATATCTATATGAAAAACAGTGCGCCAGCCATGTCATCGTAAGCCGGAAGTGCTTCCAGGATGCGCAAGTACTTGTCATCACAATAATTTAGCGCGGCGATATAAAGTACCGGATTGAGCTTTTCCGGAGCGAAAGCATAAATTTCCGGGAAAGTCCATGGTTTCACGCCGGATGCGAATCCGGCCAGAAAATCAACACTGCGCCGTATGCTGGTCCCGTTGCTGGTCTGGTAGTTGAACAGATCCGCTCCGTATTCCTGCGCAATCGTGGCGGCAGCCATAAAAGCGCTGATACAGAAAATGGAGTACCCCCATGACTGAGTGCGTTTTAATTCCTCAGGGATGCTGCCGTCCGCGCATATCTGGACTGATATCCGTACTTTGGCCTGCGCTATATACTCTTCGACAATGGCATCCAGACGGCACCACGCCGCCAGCTTCATGGCCAGTGCGATATACCATATCCCGTGATTATTAGGGGCGTTCTTTTCGTCCTGCCCGATTTTGCTCTGCCGCAGCCAGTCGAGATACGATGTCATCCAGCTTTTCATGCCATCCTTATCCGAAGCCGTCAAGGACCTTGAATCTTTCAGCATGGTCATCGCATCGATTACCTGAATAAAAATATGGGTTTCAATAATGCCGGCATCTCTGCCGGTGTTGATCCCGGGAATCGCCTGTCCGAAATTCAGGTGTGGATTCATGGCGGCGCCGGGATTGAGAAACCAGTGGCGCAGCAGCTCGACTGCTTTTGCCGCCGCAGCGTCGTCCCGCGTGAAAAAAAACAGCATGGAGAAGGCATAGATACTTGAAATCATCCGGTTCATTTTTTTATGGTCGGAGGATTCCGATACCGCCTCCGGATTAAACTCGCCGTCTTTCCGGATATAAGGCAGACCGCCGGGCAAAGCAGGATCGGGAAACCAGTATGGCGCCTGGCTGTAATAATCATGAATGCTGCCGCCCGGGGGTAATATCAATTTATCGATCGCAACGCTTTCAGGCTGATAATCGCGGAGTCGTTTGAATCCGGCCACGTCCTTCACAATGTCAATCCTGACCGGGTCGCCTTGCTGATATGCGGAATAAGCCCGTTCGAGAATTACGGGAGACAAGGAAAAGACCTGCCGTGCAAAAATCTCACTGGAATTTATTTTGGTTTGTTCTTTTTTTAGACGTGCTGTTTTCATTTGTTGTAAGTAATGATTAACGGATCAGTCTGGTATGCGCCGAGAAAATTGGCTTGAGAATAATCCGGTTTGAAGGTATATGCTTGAACATGCCCGTCGCAATGAGCCATGTTCGTCTGTTTAGTCATGTGATTATTCCAGCCGGTATAACCGACCCGGAACGAATATTTATCATAAGTATCGGTATCGCCTCTGCCACAGGTAATCAGGCTCACTTTGCTGGGATTTTTCGTTTTGCTCATGGTCAAATGCGGATAGGAATTCCCCGATTTCCCGAAGACATGGGAATTTGCCAGATAGCCAGGATAATTGATGGTCCTGACGACAATCTCCGTACAGAACAGCACCGGATACTGGCTGGCTCTGACCGGATTGACTTTTATTCCCAGATATGTGCTGTATCTGTTTGCCTGCCACCATCCGGTCGCATACAATTCTGTTCCGGTGGAATTAGGCCATACTCCGTAAAAACCCCGGTTGTCGTCTGCATACTGTTGCGAAACCAACCCTATCTGTTTCAGATTGCTGGTGCAGGATATCTGGCGCGCCACCTGCCGGGCCCGGTTGAGCGCAGGCAGCAGCATGGCGGCTAAAATTGCTATGATCGCTATCACCACGAGGAGTTCAATGAGTGTAAAATTGAGTTGTTTCTGCACTGCTAGATTCTTTGCCAGTTGATTTTTTAAAACATTTTTCATTTCTCAATTCCCTTTCTTTTTAATTCAAAAATTCAATTGCCGCTTATTATCATTTAATACCCGTCTGCTCTCTTCTTTCAGGACTGTTGACTGAACTCCTGATTTGCGACCTTACCGGTCATGGTTGCATTTGGTACATGACTGACGAACCTCTAGCGTCACCGGAAATTCCGGTTGAGAAATATTTTTTACCGTCTTCGAGTTAATTATCTCGATAAGTCTTTCCGCGGCATAGGCTCCGGTTGCGGCATTGTCATATTTCAGCGATGTGATGCCGGGAGAAAGAAAATCAAAAATTTCGTAATTATAATTACTGATCATGCTCAGGTCTTTCGGACAGCTCATGCCGTACTTTGCCATTTCTTTTAAGATGCCCAGGCAGGTCTGCGGATTGGTAATTACCGCCGACGGGCGTTGTTTCTCGGAAAAATTAAAATAACTGGAGAAGAAAATTGAGGCAGCAGAGGCATCGCATTTGCAGTCCGGGGTAAAAACCGAATGGATTTTAATGCGGCCGGCCAGCGAACTTTGGCGGACATGATCTTCAAACTGTTCGGTAATATTCCGCGTATATTGACCGCCGCTATTGAGGAACATGACCTCGCGGTGTCCAAGCAGCGCCAGGTATTCCAGCGCCAGTATCCGGCCGCGGAGCATGTCGGGACCGAACACCGGAAGAGTACTGCCGTCGGCTTTGCCGGTGAATCCAACCCTGACGCATGGAACGTTCATTTGCTCAAACAGTTTCAGCATTCCGTCGGAGATCGCGTTGCTGATAATCAGACCGTCAATGCTCCGTTCGGTCACGCCGCGCGGAAAAACAAAATTAACGGTCTTTTCCGGGTTGCAGCAGTGAACCATTAAACTGTAATTATGTTTGCTGCAAGTGTCATCGATCCCGTTGAGTAATTCGGCGTAAAAAGGATTTGACCAGCGCTGCGCCGCATATTCCGGAACGATAAAACCGATATTGTAAGTCCTGCTGGTCACCAGCGCGCGGGCCGCTGCATTGGGGCGGTAGCCAAGTTTTTCCGCGGCGTCCCAGACCCGCTGCCTGGCTGCCGGTGTAAACGTTTCAGACTTGGGACGTTTGTTCAGAACCAGAGATACCGTGGACGGCTGCACTCCAGCCAGTTCCGCCACATCTTTTAATTGTACTCTCATGACGCTTCACTCTGGTTAACAGTTAAGAAAAACGATTTACTTGATAAATAGATTATACATCAAAAACAAATTTTTGTCAATACTCGATTATCATATTATTGAAATTTAATTTATCTATCAGGTTAATACAGCATGTTTACGCTCATTTCTGCAATAATATTCCGATAAATCCTTTAACCCTTGAGAAAATAGCATATTGACAAAAATAAGAATGTAGAGTATTATATTAGAAAAACGTTTTTCCTGCATGATGCAGAAACAGTTGCAAAGGCATGATAAGGATTTGTGATGAAAGAAAAATATTCCAGAAAAGTTCTGCTGGCAGTACCCGTGGACTATGGACGTTTTAACGAATTGTGGACGCAAGAATCTGCGGCTTGTGCCGCTTCCCTGGATCTTCAAGTTCATTTTATGGACAGGACACCTTTAAGTTTGTCCGGCTGGAATCAGGCGTTGGCCGGTTATCCGGCCATAATTACTTCCTGGTGTACTCCGCCGCTGAACCGGGAGGTGCTGGACGGCAATAAGGACATAGCTCTGATTGCGCATGCAGCCGGTTCAGTCGCTGATCTGGCCGCGGAATTGCCGCGGCCTGATATTATGCTGACTACCGCCAATTCCATCATGGGCGCGTCTGTTGCCGAATGGTGTATGGCGATGACCTGGGCGGGGTTGGCCAGTCTGGTCAAATATGCTAACTTCGGCGGTTTGCGGCCGCTAAACTGGAATAAAGTTACCGCCGACTTCCGCAATATCCGCAACTCGGCAGTCGGGATCTGGGGTTATGGTAATATCAGCGCTGAATACATCCGCATTTTAGAGGCTTTTTTTCCTGCGAAAATTATGGTGCACAGCAGTCATTTCCGTCCAGGCGAAGAGGACATTGAGTCTGCCGCGCTGGAAGATATTTTCTCTCAGGCGGATGTTGTTGTTCTGTTAGCCGCGCTTACCACGTTGAATGAGGGCCGGATTGACGCCAGACTGCTGCGACTGCTCAAACCCGGCGCCGTGCTGCTCAATCCGGGCCGCGGCCGGCTCATTGATGAAAATGCGTTGATCGACGCACTTAATCAAAACCGCTTCACTTATATCTCGGATGTATTTCACCAGGAACCCCTGCCTGATAATAATCGCCTTCAGCAATTTTCCAATGTCATATTAACGCCTCATTGCGCGGGGCGGAATACTGGTCAGTTCGTTCCTGCGATGCTTCAGGAGGTGAGCAGGTTCTACAATGGCGAACTCCTGAAGTATGCGGTTTCAAGCGAGCGGCTGAAAACAATGACCAGCAACAGGTTGAATTATGAATAACACGACTCCGCATCTCTCTTTTGCCGCTGACCGGCTTCGGTGGTGTTTCTCTTCGCTCGGCTGCGCAGATTTCAGTCTGGATGAAATCATTGCCCTTGCACGAATCAATGGTATTAAGGCGATTGAACTGAGAGCGTTTTCCGGTTCTCTGGATCTACCCGGACTTTTTGATGAGTATAAAGCAGGCGCTCCGGATCAATATCGCGCCATCATTGAATCCGGAATCATCAAACTGATTGATACATCTTTCAACTTAGCCGGATCTGAAGAACCTGATTTTGATTATATTCTCAAACTGGCGCGACTGGCCGATGAATTGCACGTTCCTTACTGCCGCGTTTTCGGCGGGTTTGAATACAGCAGGAATCCGCAGCGGGAAACTCTGAACCAGGCTGCTCAAACTTTGCAGCAATGGAACAAAATCAGAAAGACTTATCAGCTTAACTGCCAGCTGGCGGTTGAAACCCATGACGGCTTTTCATCCGCCGCCAACTGCATTCGCTTCTTCTATGCCGCCGGACAGACTATGCCCGTGGTCTGGGATACCCATCACACATGGCGCTGCGGCGGAGAATCTTTTACTGACAGTTTGACATTGCTGGGAGAAAGTATCGTCCATGTTCACGTTAAAGACAGTGTTAAAGCCGCTGATGGGAAAATCCGGAATGTTCTGCCGGGTCATGGAGATATTCCAATAAAATGTCTGCTTGCCTTGTTGCGCGAAATGAATTTTCAGTGTCCAGTGTCACTGGAGTGGGAACGATTATGGGAACCTGAACTCCCGCCATTGGCAGATGCGTTGAGTGCTGTTAGCAGCAACTGGCTTTAACATTGTATATTTGATCGATGATACACGAAAAGTTATTTGAGATTAATGGTAATTATGTTCCTCTGATTAATGGCCAGTACAGGACTCAATTAAAAATGGAGTGAAATGGTATGCTCATCATTCTCCAGTCACGATAGAACATCGCAGTATATCAATTGAAAATTAAAGAATTGTGCGAACCTTTTATGCACCGGTGATTAATAATACAAACCGTTATCCCTTTTAAATAAGGATCAGTAAAACAAAATAGCTGTCGTTGCAAAGTTCATCTGAAAATATCGAGACTAATCTCTTTAAGGCGGGCTTTGCCCGCAATCCAAAAGACATGGAGTCAGAATTCAGAATTCAGGAGTCAGAATGGGAACCGGAAATTAAAAAAACAGTGGAACAGTTGCAATGGCGGATAACCCAATGGAGGGTTGTGCTCCGTCACAACCTTCTTTCGATCCCGGTCACGACAGAGCGGCCCATTCATTAATGCAGCTACTTGATAAACAGACAGTTTAATATGACAATTTTAAAAACGTTTAAAACATAGAAGTCTAAAACAAAGATACTAAAGTTTGCCGCCGGCTTCGCGCTGCCATTCGGATACCCGCGCATCAAAATCCTTGTCTGAAACCGGCTCAATCGCAAACTCTTTTGTCAGTGGAATACCTTTAGAGTCCGAAGCCCCTTTTACAAGGGAGAGCAAGTCAACTTTGTTTTCTTTGCATACTGTTAGCGGCCTTACATCAAGCAGAAGTGTTTTTCCGTTATTTATCAGCTGACCTATCGAGGTCTCCTCTTTACTGGCGGCGCCGGCGTTTTGTGCCAGGTCGACAGAACCGGTTAGTGAACTCGTCTTGATTCACCCGTTCCGCAGTTGGTCACCCATATCCCCCGTTACAATCGCAAAATAAGGACAGCGCCTCGCGCCGGTGATTATTCATCGAGCAACTGGTGACGCGAAGGGTGTCGGGATTCGTAAGCTGAAAAGAAATATTCTCATTCTTTTTTGCTGATTTTTATTGTTCAGGTATTGACAGATTAAATTTTGTATGTTATAATGTTAATAAAATAAATTAAAAGTTAACATTGCTATGAATGTGTTGCAGGAAAATATATATAAGTACTTGCTGGATAGCATTTCCGCAGGCAAACTGTGCAAGGACGACCGCATTCCAACAGAAAATGAGTTGGGAGAGATGTTCAACACCAACCGGATGAATGCGCATTTTGCGATTAAGGAGTTGGAGCGATCGGGGGTTCTGCGGCGGAATAAGGGGCAGGGAACTTTTGTCCGCCATGTACCGAGAATTTATTCACTTGGCAAGTTAAAGAGTGTCGCCACCAGGCGTATTTGTGTGCTTAATCTGTGCTATTCCAGGTCATCACAGGTACATTGGAATAACCGGATCATCAATGCGCTGGAAGAAACATTAAGGGAATCGGATATTGAGATAGCCTATAATGATGTTTCCGGGTTCCAGACATTGGAGGAATACAAAGAATTACTGGAGACATTGCTTCTGGAGGGCTGCAACGGCCTGATTATTATTGACAATGGTGAAAATGATTTTTTAATTGATCACATGGAAATATTTTTTAAATTCCATAATAATGTTTATATTTTTGACCGCGGGTTCAAGCAGTGGCAGGATATGCCGTATAATGTGGTTTCGATGAATATATTTGGCGAAGGCTTAATTGCCGCCGAATATCTGCTAATGAAAGGCTATGTTGATGTGATTTTTTGTAAAAACTGCGAGGATGAGCATTGGTTGCGGGAGCGGATTCGCGGCATGCAGTTTGGTTTTAATCGCGGACAATGTAAAAAAGAAATGGTAATTTGCGAAGTCAGTGAAAATGGCATAAACTGTGATTTGATGCAAAAAATAAAAGCTGCGCCGGGAAAATATACGCTGGCTGTCCAAAACGACTTTCTGGCGGCGAGAATAATTGATTATTGCTCATCCGCCGGTCTTAAGGTCGGCAAGGATTTCAGAACCATTTCCTTTGACGACAGCGCTGAATTGAGGAACTATGACCTGACCACTGTTTCTCCGGCGCTGGAGCGCATCGGCAAATACCTGGCGGCAATCGTCAAAAAAAATGTGGACAAGAATGACTGCAAAGAGATTTTATGCGTTAAAATTAATTCGGAATTAGTCGTAAGAAGTTCGTGTTAAAATAATCATCAACCAAATGGAGGCTTTGTATGATTAAAAAGAAAAGTTTTACGCTCATTGAACTGCTGGTAGTTGTAGCTATTATTGCGATTTTAGCCGGTATGCTGCTGCCTGCACTGGGAAAGGCTAGAGAGAAAGCGAAAACCACTAAATGCATTAACAACATGAAGCAGCTTGGCAATGGTATGTCATTCTATTTTGTTGATTACAGCGACTGTGTGCCTCAGCCGTTGTCAACGGACGGCAGCACATTGAATACGCAATGGGATTATCTGATCAGGACATATGTAGGATTGCCGGCATCCGCCGTTAACGGTGTCGGTGGTTATCCGCGCGGGGAAAAGAGCGTCTATCATTGTCCGGCAGGCCGCAGTTACGATGTTCAGAGCTGCCGCAGCTATGCGATTAACGACTATTTATATCCGCTGCAGGCTGGTCAGCTTAATTTTGCCAAAGTTTCCAGATGCAAATTTCCGTCTAAAGTTCCATTGCTTGGAGAGTTATGTCAGAGATGGAACAGCGCGACTGCCGCTTACGGAGATGGTCAATTGTTTGGTCATTACAGAAACGGGGTAAAAATGACCGGCGGCGAATCCAGTACCGGAACTAATGGCGGAAGTTATGAAGTAGCCTGGCGTCATGCACGGAAAGGCAATGTTTTATCTTTGTCCGGAGATGTAAAAATTTACGGAGCAATACCGTATGGCGTTTATGACCAGACCCTGTGGTGGCCGAAAGATCTCTGGTGGTATACTAATAATAACGGAACTCGGGGATATTAGGCAATCAGATAACAGACATTATAAATTTTCATAAAAATACAGGAGAAAAAATGCATTATGTCAAAATAAAGAAGCTTCGTTGTGTATTAGTTGCGGTTGGTATCCTTGGAGCAAGCCACGCAGATATACTGGCAGACGATGCCACCGATGAGTCCATACCGGAATTTGCCGCCTCGATTTATTCACCGAATACAAAATGGACGGTAACACCGTCGGCAGCGTTGATCAAGGAGGAGGATATTAACGATGTGGACCATGGCAAAGGAAAAAGTTTTACTATTGACATGTCAAAAGTCACTGATCGTTTTACCATTCGCCTGAGCGGTTTCAGCGCTGATATCAGCCAGGCGGGATGGGCGGGCGCATGGATGAAAGTCAGTAACCGGGAGCCGTTTTCTGCAGTGAATATCTATGCGTTTACAGCGAAAGGATGTTTCAAGAGATCGCTGCAATACTTGGGTAGTATTGAAAGTCCATGGCTGGAATTGGGCGTCAGCGCGGCGTTGGCATCCAATAAAAATTATTATGAAGGCAGTCCGAAATGGGACGAGCCGCTTCAAGCAATTAACTTTTGCGGTTGGAAATCTAAAAGTATTTCCACTGTTAAAGAGTGGCGGACAACTGTAACAATTGCCGGTTTTGCGGCGGACAAACGTTCCGGAGTGGAAAAGGAATTCACCATTCCCAAGGCGGAACAGGCGATGAAGAAACCTGTCAGACGCAATGTTAACGGTGTATTGCTGGAAACCCGTCCGCTGTTAGTTGAGACCGGCGTATGGCTGGACGATGGAGTTGATGTAGCGCTGGACAAGACGGAACGTTCTGGACATAATGTTTTTGTTCCTTGCGTATGGCGCGGAATTGGTACGATCTACCGTTCTGAGAATGAGCAGAAAATTGATTACCGTTATGAAAAATACTTCATCGGCGACAAGGATCCAATCAAGGAATTGATTGAAAAGGCGCATGCCAGAGGCATCGAGGTTCATGCCTGGTTCTGTGTGGCTATGAATAATGCTGGATATGCTCCATATCATCCAGAATTCAAGGAGCCAGGGTCGCCTGCAAATGCTTTTGACATGCAGAATCCGGCATTTCGAAATTTCATTGTCAAAGAAATTGTGGATTTTGTTAAAAAATACAACGTGGATGGAATCTGTCTCGATTATATCCGCACCGCCGGGATTTCTTTCAGCAAAACTGCTGCTGAAATTTATCAGCAGAAATATGGTACCGACATAAGTGAATTGAAAGGAACAAACTGGATGTCCGATCCGGCATTAAACAAGCGTTTACTGGACTGGCAGGAAGCGGCGGTTTCGGATGTGGTAAAACGCGTCAGTGAAGGTGTCCGTGCGATTAAACCGGGATTGATTATCACTACTTGCGGCTTGCCCTTGCCGAAACCGCAGTTGCACGAAGAGGGGCGGAATGAATGGCTCTGGCTGGAAAAAGGCTGGATTGATGTTGCTTATGATATGGATTACGGTTCCGCGCCGGGCGCAAAACTGTTACAGGTCAGAGCCGCTCAACCCGCATATGCCGACCGTTATGCCAAAATGCTTGGTATTTACAGCCGGTTTCCCAGCGCAAAGAACATCATTAAGGTTGAGGGTGATATGCTGGGGTCGCGTTCAGGAACAGGTTATGCCAATGCCGTTGAATATTCACTCAGAAAATTTTATGGTACTGGCGGCGTGGCCACTTACTGGTATGAAAACCTGAATAAAGAAATCTCGGATGCGCTGAAGACCGGTACATACAAAGAAAAAGCACTGCCTGCATGGAAAGAGAACTATAAAAAGTAGTGGTTAGCTTATTTGGCAAAACCGGGAAACCGACATAGTTTCGCCGGGAACTGGTTCGGCGCGATTGAGTCCGGCGCTGGGGTGACTAATTAATTTCGTCATCAAGAAAAGTATTTAGTTTTGCTGATGAAAGTCAATGCAGTAGAATGGCATTAGAGTAAATTGAAAGCGGAAATTCATACCGTATTGAGAATGACTGTGACTAATTAATTTTAGAAAAACAATCAATTTGTATTTACTTTGAAAAGGATATCGTGTCAGAACGAAATTTAAGTCCGCAGAATATGTTTATGGCGCTGGTCAAAGATTACACGCCTGCAATGGCATATACCGGAGGCGATGTTGAAGCTTGGCGGCAAAAGACGCTGCCGGAAGTTTTAAGAACACTCGGAAATCCACCGCCACCAATTGCCGGATTAAACCCGGAGTTGCTAGTTGAATGGCGACACGAAGGTTTATTGAAGCAGAAATGGCTGATTGATGTCTCCAAACATATTTCGGCAACTTTTTTGATCAATCGGCCTGAGGATATTCCGACCGGGCAGAAATTACCAGCGTTATTTTGTTGTCACGGACATGGTCCGGATGGCAAGGAACCGGTAATGGGTAACGATTCGTCGCCCGGACTGAAAAATGATATTGAACGACTCAACTACGATTACGGACAGCAGATGGCTCAGGCCGGATTTGTTACATTTGCCATAGACTGGATTGGTTTCGGAGAACGCAATGATTCAAAGAAGCCCAATCATTATAATCATGCTTCTGGCGGGCGCGACTGGTGCAATTTATATTATCTACATGCCACCATGTTGGGCATGACTTCACTGGGGATCAATATTGCTCACGGACGCGCAGCTACTGATTTTGCCTGTACTTTTGAACACGTTGACCCAGCGCGACTGGGGGTTATGGGGCTTAGTGGTGGAGGTACAATGGCGCTATGGCTCAGTTTATGCGATGAACGATTTAAAGCTACTGAAATTATCTGCTACAGCGATCTTTGGAGTTGCTTTGGAATCCGTGACGTCAACTACTGTGGCATGCAGATTGCACCAGGCTTGTTCAATCTGGTGGATGTGCCGGACCTTCAGGGGTTATTGGCTCCGCGACCATTGCTGGTTGATGTCGGAATTTACGATGAAACATTCAAAATAGATTCTGCAAATGTATGCTGTCACAAAGTTCAAATGATTTATGAGCAAGCCGGAGCCGGAGATAAATTCGAACAGGACTTGTTTCCGGGCGCGCATAAATGGAGCGGTCGTAAATCTCTTGATTTTTTTAACCGTTATTTGAAAGTTACGGAGAAATCAGTGTAATTTTGTAGCCTTTAACGAACACAGAATCTCCTTACGTCCGTAATTAATCGCTCTGCCTGGAGAACAGGATGGACTTCCACGCCATGGCGCTGGTCGTAGATTCGAAAACTAAAGCTAATACACTAAATACAAAAGCGATAATACCCGAAGGAAATTAATTATGAAACCCAAAATTGAAAAAAATGTTAATGCCGAATCAGCTCTCCGTCAGATATCATCAGAGGCTCTGTCAAAGTTCATTAATAGTCGTCGACAGATTCATTTTGATTTTCACACTCCGGATTCCATGCCGGACTTTTTGAAGAATTTTTCGGCGGATGAATTTGTGAAAATACTTAAAGCGGCAAACGTGCTGGGAATTAAATTTTTCGCAAAATGCCACTACGGTAACAGTTATTACTTTACCGGAGCGGGCAAACGCCATCCGCAATTAAAATTTGATTTGCTGCGGGAAATAATTGACGTCTGCCGGAATAACGATATCTTATGCTATATCTATTATTCCGTGCTTAGCGACCAGGATGCGGCGCGAAAACATCCGGAGTGGCGACAGGTAACAGAAACGGGTGAACCGGCATATTTATCCATGCAGCTCTGTCCGAATTCAAAGTATGTTGATGAATTGTTTGTTCCGCAAATTGAGGAATTATGCAAGGAATACAAAACGGACGGTTTTTTCTTAGATATTGTATTTCCCATAACGGACAAAATGACCTGTTTTTGTCCTGAGTGCCGTCGCAAATTTAAGCAGCAGACCGGTATGGATCTGTCAAAAGAACTAATTCTGCGCGAACCGCGGTTGCTGAATGCGTTTATGGTACGGAGTACGGCGCAGATGATGGAAAAAATTACCGCGGCGAGGGATTTGTATGCTCCAGAGATGCTGATTATATCCAACCATGGTTGTGTGCTGGAGCAATTCAAATACGACGATGAACATCCTTTAATATATGCTTCAGACGTCGGCTGTTCTGAAGCTCAGCCTAGTGTTCTCGGCAATTACGCCGTGCATGAGCATTACGGCCGGTATTTCGCGGCAAAAGGTATTCCATTTGAAATTATTCCGGTAATTTTCATGTGGGGTTGGGGCGAGCATACATTGAAGCCGCTGGCACAGATGAACTATGAAAATGCGCTGATTATATCGCATGGCGGGGTAATCAATCTCGGCGACCATTTCGCGGCTGACGGCAAGTTACATCCAAAAGTATATGAGCGCATAGGCCAGTCATTCGCTTTCGTTAAAGAGCGTGAACAGTTCCTGGTTGATGCCGTCCCTGTGCGATATGCCGCAGTGTTAAACCGTGCGGATGATGTCTATTTCAATCGTGCCGTCCATGGTGCAGAAAAAATGCTGGCTGATGTCCAGATTCAGACAGATGTTATTGACAATACGATGCTTGATTGTTTGGATAGGTATAAAATACTCATTATTCCTGACCGGACAGTAAATAAAGGCAGCTTATCGCGACCTGGCTCTTTTCTCTACGGTATTCCACCGATGCCTGAAAGCAGCGTCGGGAAGATAGCTCAATGGGTAGAGGATGGAGGCCGGCTTATTGTTACCGGCAATGCGTTTGATGGAGAGGCGGGAAATTCATTAGTCGAGCAATTGCTGGGAGTGCGGATCAAAGGTCGGGCTGCTGATTTCGGGTATATTGTCGGGCATTGCGGAAATGTTCCGGACGCTTATGATGGTTTTCCGCTGCAAATCCGTTCGACAATTTTTGAGGCGGAAACTATTGGAGCAAAAGTCATTATTCACTGGGAGAAGAAAGCGTGTCCTGTTGATTCATCCGAGCAACTCATGCATGCCCCGATCTATCCACCCGGCGGAGGCGCTGGCGGCGAATTTTTATTCCGCAACCGCTACGGCAAAGGGGAGGTAATATATTTTGCCGCGCCGCTGTTTCTCGATTACACGCAAACGAATCATCCCTGGTTGAAAGAAATATTTCTGCATGTGACCAAGGATATTTTCCACGATTCACCAGTTGTTCTAAACGATTCGTTGCCGTCATTGCGTACCAATCTCCGGCGAAGACACGATGGAACATTGTTCCTTGACTTGATGTATGCGCATATTGAACAGCCGGTGATGCAATACCATGATGCATTTGGACGTTCAAATTATCCGGTTATTGAGCGGGAATATCCGCTAAAGGATGTTATGATCACTGTCCGCGGGGTCCGTGCAAAAACTGTTACGCTGGAACCTGGCAATAGAAAAGTTGTATGGCATCAAAAAGGTAATAGTCTGGTGATAGCGGTTCAGGAAATAAGAACATACGATATTCTGTGCATCGCGCCGGAATAACGTCAATCGGTTACAACAAAAATTGAAAGTGTTCGATGTGAGTGTAGAAAGATAGTAAATACCGATAGGGATTAGGGGAGCGTAGTTGTAGTATAAGGAATAAATATTTTGAAAGTATTACTGCATGTAAATTATTATGAAGGCAAAGGCCGGCTAAAAAAAAATATTTGAATTGGCTAGCCAATATGGCTATGACGGGGTTGAGTTGCGCCGAAAATACGCATTCGATGATCTTGATCAAACCAGCTACCAACTGGAAGTAGCGGCGCTCAAGGCACATTATCCGACTATGGAGGTCGTTTTTGGCGGTGCAATTGATTTTTGTAGCGGGAAAAAAGATGAAGTAGAAAAAACACCGGCGAATATCTGCACTTTCTTGAATGGCATACTCGCCGCAAAAGAAGATATGGAATATATGCGTTCGCTGAAAGAGTATTTCAATACCTGAAAGGCTCCCATGTCCATGCGCATACACACTGGAGTTCATGAATGAGATTGAATCGGATATCGCATAAATTAAATGGAAAATCAAAATATTACATCATAATAACTTATTGAGAAAGGATGTAAATTTCATGAAACAAATAAAAATTGGAGTCGTAGGTACTTGCGGGCGCGGAATAATAGCCAAATATCTTCATGATAAAAATGGAAGATCTATTGTAATCGCCGGAGCTGACACGAATAAAGAGGCGCTAACTAAATTCAAAGCAGAGATCAGCCCAGACGCCTTTACAACAACTGATTATAATGAAATGCTGAAAATTGATGAGATTGACGCAATAGTAGTGACTTCTCCAGATTTCACCCATGAAGAATATGTTTTGAAAGCTTTTAAAGCTGGGAAACATGTCTTTTGTGAAAAGCCAATGGCAATAACAACAGATGGATGTGATAAAATGCTCAAGGCCTGGCACGAAAGCGGAAAACAGTTCATGATAGGCTTTAATATGCGCTACATGAACATGTTCCGTGTTATGAAAGACATAGTTGACTCAGGCACAATAGGAGAAATAAAGGTTGTATGGGTGCGTCATTTTGTTGGAAGTGGCGGAATGTTTTACTATCACGACTGGCATGCACAACGGAAATATTCGACAAGTCTGCTTCTGCAGAAAGCCTCTCATGATATCGACATGATTCACTGGATAACCGGGAGATACACAAAACGGGCGATGGGGTTCGGAAGCCTTGATTACTATGGTGGCGACAAACCTGATAATTTGCGCTGTACACAATGTGGTGATAAAGATTCCTGTGTTGAATATGAGTATAAACCGCTGAGGGTCGGCAACAAGTGGGAAATGTGTGCTTTCAGAAAAGAAATCGATGTTGAGGATAGCAGTACAATTTTATTAGAACTTGATGGCGGAATCAAGGCGACGTATATGCAATGTCACTACACCCCTGATTACTATAGAAATTATACTTTTATCGGCACTGAAGGCAGGCTTGAAAACCTTGATGATGGCTCGAAAGTATCAGTAAAATTAAGAGACCGGTCAAAACGCTGGAAAAACTTTGCAGATCAAATTTATGAAATTAGACCGGTTAAAGGAGATGACGAAGGACATAATGGCGCTGATTCTGTGATTTGCAAGGACTTTATTGACATGATTGTCGGAGGCAAGCATCCTGTTGCCACGCCACTTGCGGGAAGAATGAGTGTCGCTACAGCTTGTGCTGCAACATATTCCATTAGAAATGGGAATAAAATGGTTGAGATCCCGCCATTGCCTGTTTCAATCAGAAATAAAGTGTTTTAGGTTCACTATAATAGTACAAAATGAATATATCACCCATTAATTCGCAAATAAATGTTTCTGTTACGCCAGTCAGTAAAACTTATCACTGTGGCACTTTGACTTATACCAAAATTGGGTTATTTGTACTTTTTGCCTGGCTATTGTGGGGCGATTTCTGTTTTACCATGATGGAAGCGGTAGTACCGAGCATATTGCCACTGAAATTAAAAAGCCTCGGTTGTTCAAACTGGCTAATGGGACTGATCCTTACCACCGCTCCCGGTATTTTGAATATGACCGTCTGCCCGTATGTCAGTTTTAAAAGCGACAGGTATCGTAGCAAATGGGGTCGTCGTATCCCGTTCATTATCTGGACAATGCCGTTTCTCTGCGGGAGTCTGGCATTAATGGGGCTGGGCGATGATATTTGCGGGGCGCTCCAGAGGAACTCGGAATTTTTGAGAAGTTTCGCGCCGGCGACTATTACTATTGCGCTGATCGCAATTTTTCTGATTATGTTCCAATTTTTTAACATGTTTGTCAACTCTGTATTCTGGTATCTGTTCAACGATGTGGTTCCCGCGCAGTTTCTGGCTCGTTTTATGGGATTGTTACGAATTGTTGGCACTGGCGCCGGAGCGTTGTACAACTTCTTTATTTTTAAATATGCAGAATCACACATGCGTGAGATCTTTATCGGCGCTTCGGTTCTGTATTTTGTCGGGTTTGGAATTGCCTGTCTGATGATCAGGGAAGGCGAGTATCCGCCGCCGGAAGGCGAAAGCGAGAATTCAAACAAAGGACTGAACGGCATTATCACTTTTTTCCAGGAATCATTTTCTCATAAATTTTACTGGTTCAGATTTCTTTCCACTTCATTTGCCGCCATTGCCGGCGCAATCGGCGCGTTCAATATTTTCTTCAACCGTGAAATGGGGCTTTCTCTAGACCAGATCGGCAAGATTAGCGCCATCAGTTCAATTTCGATGATGGCGGCAATGTATTTCATGGCCATATTTGTGGACAGGTGGCATCCGTTGCGTATCACCGTTTATGGCGCAGTATTCGGCGTGCTCGGCAGTCTTATGTCCATGGTGTGGATTTTCGTAACCCTGCCGGGCGACTATTTTTTCTGGCTGAATCTTGGCAATGCCGTGATAGGAGCGTTTTTGGGAGCATTAGTTGGAGTTGCCGGATTTCCAACCGAAATGCGGATATTCCCACAGTCAAGATTCGGTCAGTTCTGTTCGGCGCAGGCGATGCTCCGTTCAACCTTCACTGTGATTTTCGGAATGTTGGCCGGATTGTTTATTGACCTGATCAGAAACCTATGTCATGGTTCTGACTACGCCTACCGTTTTATTTTCTTATGGACAACCTTTTTTTCCGCAATTAGCGCAATATTCCTGGTAAAGGTGTATATCGAATGGCATCGGATGGGTGGCGACAAGCATTTTCATCCACCCGCGCCATGGAGTCCGGGCGGTATAGAGGAAATGCCGCTGGTGCCGATTGTCGGTCCCCAGACCAAATGGCTGAATGTCTCCTTCAGGTTGTTTGACGGAATAATGGGATTATCGGTACTGAGCATTCCAATTTTAATGTGGTTGATGTATATAAAACACCAGATGTTCGCATTCAAGTGGTATGGACTGGCAGTATTGCCACTGTGCATAGGTGGTTGGCTGTGCTGGATTGTACTGAAACAGAAGATCAGGTGCGATGTGGCAGCGGCAAAGTCAGGTTCGCCGTTACGCAACGGCATTCCGCATCATGGCATGCTGATTATGCTAGGCAGTAAATTTCTGCTTGCCGTCGGCGTCTGGGTTTGTCAGGTGCTGGTAACGGTTTACCTGAATATGGAATGCGGTTCAATTGTGTTTGGCATTGCGAATGGACTTACCAACTTTCTGCTGATTGGAGCATTGTATCTGATGTGCAGAATTGAACATGGATTTTCCGTAACGGTCGATGAAAAGTATGAGGCGATTGATAATATTTCAACGCCGGTCGCAATATGATATTCATTTATTCATGATTAAGTGCTTAATGCCAATTGTGGTATTTCTTTAATAGCAGCGTGGCTCCGGAATGTAAAAATTATAATGAAGTTTGACACAATGAGATAAAGGCATCAACACCCATAGCGGCATTGCCAAGTACTCAAAAGTTATACAGAAGTTATACGTACGATGTTGAAAATCAACACAAAAACTGGAGGTAAAAAATAAAACCATAGGATGATTGTATCTAAATCTTGGGTTTCTTACTGAAAACAGCCGTTTGCCCAAATAAAATCATGCTCAACGCATGACTGGCAGAAAAAATGGTAAATAAGGAATCAGATATCTACCGTCAACGACAAAAAAACAGTAAAAAAAAACGAAAGTGAGAAAATAAAAATCTTACGGAATTAACATCACAAAATTAAGGATTGATAATATGGGTTCAATGAATGGTTCAAAAATAGTAATGGTTGGTGGTGGCAGTTATAACTGGTGTCCTCGTCTTATCAGTGACATGGTACAGACCCCGGAACTGGAAAAGAGCGAGGTCATCTTACTTGATCCCAATCTTAAAGCGGCGCAAGAGGTAAAAGCTGCTGCCGAAAAGATTGCCGCTTCATTTAAACGCAAATTTAAATTTATCGCGACCTCTGATGAAAACTCCGCTTTCAAGGGGGCTGATTTCGTCGTGATTACGATTTCCACTGGCGGACTGGAGATGATGCGGCATGATCTGGTCATTCCTGACAAGTATGGGATTTATCAAACTGTCGGAGATTCTGTTGGACCCGGTGGGTGGTCACGGACATTGCGTAACGTGCCGGTGTTTGTTAAAATGGCACAGAAGATTGAAAAATTATCTCCAGGTGCGATTATTCTGAATTATACGAATCCGATGGCCGCCCTGACCGGGGCTATCGTTGCGGTTTCTTCGCTCCGTACTGTTGGCTTGTGCCACGGTGTTTTCGGTACTTACCGGATGCTGGAAAGCATTTTTGGAGTAACGGAGAAAGATATTGCGATGAACTTCTGTTGCGTCAACCATTTTTTCTGGGTGCTGGATTTTAAAATCAAAGGACAGGATGGTTATGCCATGCTAAAACGCAAACTTGGCGGAAAATCGCTGGACAGTGTATTGCAAAGCGATATCGACAATGCAGGCTTTTTACATTCCAACCATCTGCTTTGCGATGAACTGCTGAGAGAATACGGGTATCTGACCTATGTTGGCGACCGTCATACTTGTGAATTCTTTAATGTTTACCTGACCGACAAAAAAATGATGAAGCGCTTTAAACTGGTCAGGACTTCTGTCGAGGAGCGTTATGCCAGCCTGGAGCGTGGACGGCAGATGACGCTTGATTTAGCTACTGGTAAAAATGCTCCAACAGCCAGAAGCCGCGAAACTGCAGTGGATATCATGAAATCATTTGTTACCAACCAGCCGTTTGTTGATGTTGTCAATATGCCGAACATTGGACAGATTGATAATCTGCCGCGCGGCGCAGTAGTCGAAACGCTCGGCTTGGTCAATTCCCGCGGTTTTAGCCCGATCTCTGCTGGACCATTGCCAGAACAGCTACTGCCACTAGTAGAACCGCATTGCCGGGTACAGCAAATGACGCTGGACGCGGCGCTAAAAGGGGACAAGGAACTTGCATTGCAAGCGTTGATGCTCGATCCGTTATGTGCAAATCAACCGCCATCGGATATCCGCAAGATGGGGCTGGAACTTATAAAGGCAACCCAAGCTTGGCTTCCACAATTCCAGTTTGGTAGATAGCAATGAAAAAAATATTTTACGGCAAAACTGAAGTCGTTTTATGTGACGATGCAGGTGATCTTGGAAAAAAATCAGCAGGCACGGTTGCGAAAACGATGAGGATGGTGCTCGCGGAGAAAGGAAAACTACGGTTAGTTCTGGCGGCAGGTGAAAGTCAAAGCACATTCCTGAATGCACTGGCTTGTGAAGCCGGGATAGATTGGAGCCGAGTTGAATGTTTCAATATTGATGATTTCTGGGACGTTCGCATGCCGGAAAAATTCACCTGCGGTTATCAAACGACAAAAGAATTGTATAATAAAATAAATGCAGGATCGGTAAATCTTGTTCGTTATGATGCCGTTGATCCGGAAGCTGAATGTCTGAGATTTGAAAAATTATTGAGAGCAAAACCGATAGATATTTTATGTCAGGGAATTGGAACTTCTGGTCATCTTGCATTGAACGAACCTTTTGATGTTGATTTCAATGATGAAAAATGGGTGAGGCTTGTAAACGTCGCTGAGCAATCTAAAAAGCAGCTCCGGGCAGATCCCAATTTTAAAGAGTTAGGCTACATTCCGGAAAAAGGGATAACTATGACAATTCCGGCAATTCTGTCGGCGAGGCATTGTTATACGATGGTTCCACTGAAACTGAAGAAGCAGATACTCACCAGGCTTGCTGCGGCTGATGTCCAGTCAGAGGCTCTTCCGGCAACGGTACTGCTGAATGTAAACAGCACCATTTTTGTGGATATGGATTCGTGTCCTGACGCATGGAAAGACAAAGTATATATTAAACAGTAAATGGGGATAAAAGGTTATGAAGAAACATTTTTCTAAAACACTTTTGGGGATAGGTGCGCATCATGACGATTGCGAATACGCCGCATTTGGCAGCGATTCTATTTCCTGCAATAATCTGGTGATAGCAGTTCAGGAAACCAGAACATACGATATTCTGCGTATTGTTCCGGAATAGAACTCTGTTCAAAATATTTTGATTTATGCCTGCAATGCATTTTTATCTGGGAGGCGTTCAAAAATAACCTCATACCGATTCGCAATCTTAAAGCAAGTAACGACAAGAGCAATTTTGAGAATTATTTGGGAGCGGCGACGGAAACCCTATATGAATATCGGGGTACGGAGCCGTTTTCAAATAAACACAATAGGGCATTGCCGCAAAGCGGTTGCGTTTCCGCCATGCCGGATACGTGCTGTACGAGCTCAGGCGCTACCCTGGTAGCGCCAGCCTCACCCGGCCCGGCAAAGACGGAATCAGCAAAAGGCCTGCAAGGCTGAATAATTATTAAAAGGTGTATAATTATGAATTCAAAAGAACGAGTGAGGGCGGCTATCGCCAAACAGCCGGTTGACCGGGTGCCGCTGGGTTTTTATCTGGTTGACCATGATACTATTTCCAAGGTAATCGGACGCCCTACATATCTCCGTAACCGTGTGGCGCAGAAAATCGCCTACTGGGAAGGACGTCGCGATGAAGTCGTGGGGAGCATGAAAGCCGATATCACGGACTTCTATAAAAAGATAGACTGCGCTGATCTGCTGACATTTAAAGAAGGCCAGCTGGAGGGCGTCGCGGTGCCTCCCAAAGGTTTTAAACCGGAAAATCCGCCGCGCAAAATTGATGAGAATACATATGAGGAAGCCGACGGCAGTATCTGGAAATTCTCCCCGGATGCCAATGATGTCGCGCTTATTCCTCACTTTAAAGTGTCTGACGAGTTGAAAGAATATACGGTCGGGGAATTTGCCGGCCGCATTCCGCCGGCCATCCCGGATCCATCCTGTTTTGAATATGCTGACCATCTGGTTGCTACATTCGGTAAAGATCGATATATCGCCGGTTTTTCCGGCGGGCTGGTCGCTATCACGCTGCTGGACGGTACCGAAAAAGGCCTGATGACGCTGGCGCTGCAGCCGGACGAGATCAAGGCATGCAACGAACAGCGGGTTTTTCAGCAGAATTTTCTGGATGATTATTACATCCGTCCCGGAGTTGACGGCGTGCTGACAGAATACGATATGGCCGGCACTAACGGCCCGCTGGTTTCGCCGTCCATGTTCCGCGAACTCTGTTTCCCGTATTACCGGAAGCGGATACAGCATATTAAACAATACGTTCCGCAGGTGATCCTGCATAACTGCGGCAATAATCTGCCGATTATGGACATGCTGGTTGATGGCGGCATTGACGCTTATGAATCAATTCAGACGAATTCCGCGATGAACGTGAAAGCGCTGGTCAAAAGCTATGGCAGCCGTCTATGCGTGTGGGGTGCGGTGGCGCTGGAATGGCTGATTAGCGGTACGCCCGACGATGCGCGGCGCGAAGTGCGCCGTTGTTTCGAAGATGCCAAAGACGCTACCGGATTCATCCTTGGTCCGAGCCACTCCATCGCGTTCGGGACTAAGTATGACAACTTTATGGCGATGCTGGATGAATTTGTAAAACTGCGCGATAGAATAGACTATTGAATTATCAGGAATAAAACACCGCCATCTCGAATGTTTTATTAACTCGACAGAGGATCGACTATATAACGTGGTTGGAGATTTCGGTTAGGCGAAGGTAAGTTAGCTCAAGTGAATTATTACTATCCGTCTGCGCTTGAGTCAGGAAGTGATTACTCATCACATTCCGGAGAGTTAGGGAAGACATGGCTTTGCAGATCATATGCTGATAGACGCATTTTTCAAGGGACTCAAAGGCGAAGAGTAAAATAGTTCATCGATTGAACATGGTAGGTGGTCAACTACCATCGGTCAGGCTGTGGAACTATTACGTCGCGAAGAACGTACCGTAAAATTCACAGAGGTGTTCCAGTAATTCAGGAAATCGCCTGCAGTATTAAAATTTGATGATGATTAATTACGCTTTGATTTCTGAATACGCTGTTTTGTATTTGATACCTATGTGCTCTGTCCGTGGTATTTCATTGTCTTTTTTTACCGTTATTATTGCTGGATTTGCAACCGATATTTCCTGTGGAAGATATTCTCGCACACAAAGGCACGAAGCGAATGGCAGATTGTTTGCTTTGCGTCTTTGTGAGAGAAACAATCCAGAGTTCCAGAGCTACGCCCGGTATTACCGCAACGGATTTCAATCTGCTGGCTTGATGAATTAAAAAGAACTGTTCAATAGGAACGGAACATATAAATCCAATATCCAATATCCAACACGGAATATTCAATGTCCATGTTTACTACCGTGCTTCCACGGTTGGATATTGTGTGTTGAAATGAGTTCATATCGGTACGAGCAGTATCAGCCCGGCTTATATCTTTGTCAGGCAGCATTACCCGGGCGGTTTTTTAGATACCATCGCTGAAAAGATGATTTACTACTCGTTATAAGCCAGGTATTTGTAGGCCTCAATCGGCAATATTTTACCCTGATAGTATTGCTGACCATGCTGATTGGATGGTTTCATGCATTCCGCGATACTGCGTTTAAGCCTGAATGAACCGTCCTGCTGTAAGTTAAGTTCGTCTGCCATGGGGAATAAAATGGAGTTATTCTTATCAATGAACTGTTGAATTTCAGGTGCTATGTTCTTTATTGTCGGCACCATAAGAATAAATGGTTTCTGGTGCGAAAGATATATCGAACTTATGGTATCAGCGAATACTGCCGGAGCAGTCCGGTAAGTGATATAAACCTCCGTGCCGGAATAGTCCCCAAGATGGCAGACATGCTTGTGTTCCTTTTGGCGGTCTTCTTCATACTTGATATTCAGTGAAGTACAAAGCGATTGATGAAAGGCTTCCCGGCGCAATGCATAAATGAGAATGTCCCGGAACTTGAGCTGTATTGGATCAGCTTGGTTCTGCGGACATACTGCCGTAATGTCGGAAGGTGAATTCTCCACCACCTGCCGCAGATAACCATGCTCACATGGTACCGGGCAATTTAGCAACTTGACGCGACGGCCATCTACCCTCAAGTAATGGGTATAGAAAGTGTTAAAACGATGCCAGCCAGACAAACTGTGCTGCCACTCTTTCCATGCCGCTTCCTGCTCTGGCAACTCCTCTAAATAGTACCAGAAAATACGGTCGCTCATGATATTTTCTCCTCTTAAAAATATCGGCTATGATAATTCCGCTAAAATTATCGATGACAAAACATATTATCGTTTCGTAAATATGTCTTTGTCGAGTGCTTACCTAAAAACGTTTAACTCCCTGCTTAATTTGTCCGCCGGTAGCTAGGAATTCTATTGTTTGTCGGCGAAATTGGGACACTCTAGATCAGCAAAATTAGAACATTTTCAATCGGCGTCGACACTCGACTGCCTCAGGGTGCGTCCGACAAGAGTATCGGGCGTACCATGGGCAAGCCGACGGTCGACCTGCGCGACAGCTACTTCACCCGCTCAATAATCCCAATCCCGCCCTGCGGCAGGCGCAGTTCGGTGTATGTCATCCCCTTGATCTCTCGCTGCGGGGCATTGAAGTCCTTCACTGGCAGGCCGTCTGGCGTATAGACGAAGACTCTCACCTTGCTCTTGTCGCCCCAGCCGAACAGCCCCGACTTCGCAGTCAGGATGCGCTCTTGGCCGATGAGATACCCCGCGTGCAATTCAATGGGGGTGAATGGGAACAGGTGGGCCGCAGCGGTCGGGTGGGTCAACTGCACCTTGTCCAATACGTAGTAATGATACCACAGCCCCCCGTTCTGCAGATGGGAGCGGATGCTGGGGACGATGTCCAGTTCGCTGTGCACCTTGTCCGGCGAGCTTATCCCCAGCGGGGTGTACAGGTGGGCGTTACGCAGTTTGATCGGGTTCCACGCCTCGATGAAGCGCGGGAAGTGCAGCTTCGTCATCGTCTCGGTGACCGGCTGGGTGTTGCCGATCAGTATCTTGCCCGCATCGAGTACCCGCTTGGCCTGCTGTACCTGATAGGCCTGGCAGTACAGAGGCGTGAAGGCCACCTTCTCCTGGACGGTCTGGGTCTGCTTGTTGGGTATCGCCGTATGGCCGTCGCTGAGGCCGTAGGCAATGTCCTTCGCGCTGTACGTCAGTTCATCCCAGTAGACACCATCGAACCCGAGTTGGTCGAGCACTAGGTCGAAGGTCTTATTCATCTCCCTGCCATACGCGTTGGTCGTGGTCGGCAGGAATAGCCAGAAGGTGGGTTTCCAGTTCCCGGCGGGGTAGCTCAGTTGCTTGCCGTCAGCTCCGAGATGGGCCGCGTCTTTGTAGGCCTTGACCGCGTCATCCAGCCGCGTGATGTAGACATGGAGGTACTGCAGCACCTTAGTTCCGGGGACTGCCGCACGTATGCGGTCGGCCTGGTCCTTCAGGCGCTGTTGCTCCCCGGTTTCCTTCAGAAAGGCGAGGCCGTGCGAGAGCACTCCCGGTTCGGGCCTCGGAATCTCCAGGGTGACGATCCGTGCGTCAGCAAGCCATGACTTCAGCTCCTTCTTTTTCGTCGGATGCGGGGCGAACGCGAAGGGGCCAGGGAGGGTGAAATTCGTGCCCCAGTTGCGGCGCACGGCATTCACGAAGTCATAGTAGCCGCCATTCGGCACCGGATAGATCGACCAGCGCACCTCGTACGTCGCGCCGGGTTCCAGCATGAAGTATTCGTCCAGGAGCCCGCACTCGGCGGGCGTGGTGGTGGCCACCTGCGCCGACTGGGCGCGGAAGACATCATCCTCGGCGACCAACCCCAGCGCATCATCGCCCGAACGCACCAGCACTGTCGGGTTGTCGCCGCCGACATCATTTCCCTGCCCGATATGCGAGCGCAGGCCGTGGACGAAGACCTCGGGCTTGCTTAGTCCAGTGGTTGAGATCATGTGCTTGAAGCTGAGGTACAGGTCGGTCTTAGTGAGGTTCTTGATCGTGTCGCTTATGGCAATGTGATCAGACAATGAGGTGATGGTGCGCGTCACGTGATAGGACTTGCCGGAGGCAACCAGTTGCGGCACCCCGCGCAGGTTTACGAGAACAGGGTTCCATGCCCCTTCCTGCGTCGGCGTGGCCGAGCCGAGAGCATTCCACCCGGCGTTCGGATACGAAAACTTGCTGCTGACGGTGAGGGTAAGCTTGCCGACGCTGACTTGCATCCCGCCACCGGGGAGAAACTCCAGGTGGTAGGCGACCTTGCTGCGGTCAATCGGCGCGATCACTGGCAACGGGGCACTCGGGTCCTCGAAGACCACCGAGTTCACCTTTGGCGGGGCGTCCACCAGGGCCACGTCCCTCAGCAGCAGGTCATTCGTTATGTCCCCCCGGCTATGCCGAATGCTAATCTCATTGCCTCCCGCCTTGAGCAGCCCGGCGAGGTTGAGCACGAAGTCATAGGCATGACCACCGACCAGACAGGCCGGCTTGTCGTCGCGGTTGCAGGCCTCGTAATCTGGGGAGTAGACCACCCGCCACCTATTGTTGCCGAACCAGTCCAGCTCGAGCCCGTCGAGCATCTCGGTTTCCGGGGGCTTGTTCAGGAGACATCGGGTCTCGACGGGCGTCCCGTTGACCTTGATCTGCATGGAGAAGGTTGAGCCAATGAGCGACTGCGAGTCAAGCCTCGCCAAAAACGACAGCGCAAGCTTGCGCTGCAGCATCTCAGGAGTCACGGTGACGGTGAAAGTCTGGGCTGTGTTGGGCGTCATGCGGGCGTCGCGGGTGATAGGGACGATGACGGCGGCATGGGCGGGAAGGGCGGGAAGAGCCGCTGCCAGGATGAGAAGCAAGGCACGGAGATACCGGTTCATATTGAACTCCAAGTGATAGTGTAATAGTTTAGTTTCAAGAAAATCCTTTTTCTGAAAAATACCGTATTTTTTCAGACCTGTCTGATTTGTTCTTCAAGTGTACAAGTTTAGTGAGCCTTTTGCAAAATAAATTGCATTCCCCCTGTTGATAACTTCATTTTCAATCATGAAACTAATTTTCATGATCCGATTGCCATTTTTCTTGAGAAAACAGCAAAAATAGTTGCTTTCCTGGCGAGAACCTCCTTGCGGCATTTTACCGGGCTTGTTTTCGTCAAAGATTTAGTCCCGAAAAGGTGTTACCCCCGAAATGTCCATTCGTTAATTATGTGGTTGCATCCTGCATCAACTGATTGACTTCGGACGCCGCAGCTGGCAGTACAGATCACCCGCATATAGAATTTGTTAGCAGACGCATGTTTTTTCCCTTTAATCGCGGTCAAAATGATTATTGATGTCACCTCTGTAGGGTCCTCTAGTGAACGGGGCAAAGAGGTATGGATTGTTGGTAGTGGCATAGGCGGGGGGCGGACAGGTTCCGGGACTTTTCACCGCCGAAACGTTGCCGCCGACCCAAAGAACATTGACCGCACCTTGATGTCGAGCGTCAATATTAGCGTAGGAGTCTCCATCCGGTGCGTTATAATAGGCGAGCAACGCGTAGTACCCATAGCGTTGGCCATCAATCCCCAAATAGCTGCTGTGCATCTTTGATGAGTCTAGTGTCAGAATAGTTGCCGATGGTTTTTTAATCTGAGTAATCTTGGCCGGAATCTTAGTATTGCCGGAGTAATATGCGGAGCTCCCGAGCCATAAATAATTATAGCCGTAATCCGGATTATCCGCTACGGAGCCTGACCAATTACCACTTTTAAAATACCTGGCGTAACCATTGGAAGTACCCGGACATAGCATGATGGAACCATTCACTAAATATTTCATGCTTAACGGATTGTTGCCATCCTTTCCCGCAAATACTTTTACCCAATTGGTAGTAGCGCCAGTAGGGCCCTGCAAATGAGGTGGAAAATAGTCATTAAAATCCCCCTGATACTGAGCAAACACATTTCCGAGTTGCTTTTGATTGTTGATGCACTGAATGGCGCGCGCTTTCCCTCGGGCTTTGTTGAGAGCAGGCAGCAGCATTGATGCCAGGATTGCGATGATGGCGATGACAACCAGCAATTCTATAAGTGTGAATACATGCCTTTTCATTTCTGAGTCTCTTGTATTTGGTTCGTAAAGATTTAGTCCCAAAAAGTTGTTACCCCAGAAAAAAGTTGACCTTTTTTTGAGCCGACTAGTTTGTTGTTCATGTTTCATCATCTTTTTTTGAACCCATTCAATTTTATTGTTAACATCTATTGACAAAAACTACTCATCATTCTGTTGTAATGACTATAACTTAATTCCGTGAGAGATTTTTGTTAATTTTCTCACTTTTGTTTTTTGACTGTTTTTTTCAGTCGTTGACGGTTGATTTTTGATTAGATTTTACCAAATTTTCTGCCAGTCATGCATCCGGCATGATTTTATTCCGGCAAATGGTTATTTTTCGTCAAAAACCCAAAAATTTAGATACAATCATCCTGTGGTCTTATTTTTTGCCTCCTGTTTTTGGGTTGATTTTAGTTCTGTACTTTGTCTTCTGATTAATTTAAACGGGATCAGCCGCGGTTTCCCTTTGCTGATGACAGGGTCAAACCATTTATCCGGTTCCTGAAGCATTTCAACCGCCATTTTTGCTGATTTTGCGTAACCGAAATCGATGGTCGATAGTGGTGGATTCAGCAGCCGCGCGTCCGGATATCCGCTGAGCCCCATCACTGCGACATCTTTCGGAATGCGCAGTTTTAATTCTCTCAGCGCATCATAAACATAGATAGCGTAGAAATCTGAAAAACACAGGATTGCAGTCGGTCTGGTTGCCTGATTTGAGCAAAACGCTTTAGTCGTCTCAATGACATCCGTCCGGTCAAAATTTACTGTACGAATCAATGATTCGTCAGGAGTAACATGGTATTTCTTTAATAATTGCAATGTCTCCTGCAGAGAGTAACCCCGAAAATTGGAGGTGGAATGGCCGATCAATCCAATACGCTTGTGTCCAAGTTCGGACAGATACGCGATTGCGGCTTCCCAGCCGTCTTTCTCAGTAAAAGAGATACAAGCGAGGCCTGTATTTTTCGCGTCATCCATCCTGCCGGGGGCAATCACTATTGGAACTCCGGCAGCTCTCATTTTTGCCAGAATTGGCTCATTGCCGATAAAATAGCTCATCAAAGCAACGATGCCGATGATATGATTGGATTTGGCAAATTCCCGGATATCGGATTCGGAAAACATATTTATCGCGGCATTGGTCGTTATAAATACCTTTAACTGCTTTTCCGTGGCGTACCGACATATCTCCGGTACAATATAATGCCAAGTCTGTTCAAAGCCGCTATCCGTACCGTGAATTACCATGATGGTGGCAGCGTCCGTAGTTGCGCCGTCCGGATATACAAACGTGCCTTTGCCGCGAATCCGCTTTATAAATCCCTCCTGCTCCAATTGGTAGAGCGAAGCCCGTAGCGTTATCCTGCCTACTCCGAGTTTCCTGGACAGTTCCGGCTCGGAAGGCAGTTTTCTTCCCGATTGTAACCTGCCGGAAGTGATATCCCGCTTGAGCATAAGATAAATTTTGTCTTTTTTAAATTCTAGCATTTCCATACTTTAACTCCTGACCAAAGCTCTTCGCATGTTCTATCATGTTCTATAATATATGAAAATAGCAAAAAAGTCAATAAGCGGTTATCACAAACCAGCAAAAAAGAATGAAAATAAATTTTAAAAGTGGAAAAATATCGATCAGCCGTTGTGCCGCAAATAGCTCGTTAGCCAATCTTGCAATCCAGTTTATACAGAAACTGTTTCACCCGCATTTATACATCAAGAGAGTATGCTCGACGACGCATATTGTCCATTGGCGTAATTAAAACATTTTCAATCTGCATTGCATAAGTGGCGAACTTCAGTATCATTTAAAGTTTTGTGCTCTTACTTGCATATCAGATCAATGTCAACAAAATAAGGAGTGACTTGAATTGCATCAATCAGTAATTCATCAGGCGATATAATTCCAGCTTGATTGGCATCGCTCACGGTTAAAATACAATCACCGCCGGTATAACGGAATACTATTTTTACACTGTTCCAATATTTTTCCGGTTTAGTGAAATCGGGGAATACACGTTCGGTCTTACTGATAATTTCACAGTTTGTTAGATTTACATTAAGGCAATATTTGTTATAACCATTAATTCCTGGAACTGTAACGTTAGTCATCAATGAATACATCTTACCAGCTTCCAGATTTTTTAGCGGTTGGCTAATACTATTAACACTATTTTTATTTTTCATAAAGCTAAGCAACCGCAAGCGGTTGCCCGGGAAATAAAAACCTGTAAAATTCCACTCTTTGGGCCCCTTTATGCTGACACTTTTTTCACTAGCCATATTTACCGTCCAATTTTCTAATTTATTGCTCCAGTCGGGATTAGTCAAAATTTTTGGTTCAATCACAAAGCCATATTGCTGCGAAAGCATCGTGGTATTGCCTTCAATGGCATAATGACGCAGAAGCGCTGCATACCAGCGTAATATTTCCGGGTCAGTATAGTGCGCCCTCCAAAACGATAACCCCATCACCCCTTTGACTGCGGGATTATTAGCAAAAAGATGCATCTGCATATCTAAAAAAACTTTGAAATCCACATTGTAGTTCAAGTTGGCATACTCAAAAATGGCAGGACAAATCATGATATTCTTGAAAGCTTCGGAATTAATTTTCAAGAAGCCGGACAGCCGATCAGTAATGCGACCATTTAACTCATTAAGATAGTTATCATTTGAGTTGGCGTAGGCCTCCCAGACTAATACTCCATTACCGGCAATTATAGCATCCAGCAGGGGTTTATTATCGATAATTCTGCTATTCCATGGTATCCCCAAAAAGGCGTAAAACCTGACTTTCTTGTTTTTGTCCACAAAAGTACGGATATCCGATATGGTTTGCGGTTCAAAACCCAGACCTGGCTGGGTATAGCCAAAATCAGCAGTATCCCCTTTGTGCCCGGACGGAGTTACAAATTCGTCAACTATAATGCCGTTTAGATTGGGACGCTTGTCACTCTCCGTCAACCATGTGGTTAAACGGCCATTTACATTCTTAATCAAGTCAGACATAGCGATAACTTTTTTGTCCTCTCGCTGCCATTGTGCAAGTTCAGGATTGACCGGAGTATTACATATAACCGCGTTAAAATTCCGCAATACTGTTTGGCGTAAATAATTCCAGTTGTATAAATACAATCCTTCTCGATAATTTTTCTTATCGGTAGTAAGTAAGTAAGGATCACTTGCGGGGGCGCTGAAATTACCATTCATAGAACAAAATAAAATTTCTGGTACGGTACGTACAACTAATGGAGAGGCAAGATCATTTCCAGTAACTGTGTAACGTCCCATGGGCAGTTCGGCAAAACCTTCCCCTCTATCCATTGTCACCGTGTATTCTTTGGTACAGCTTAGCTTTAACGAAGCAACAGTTTGAGAAGTTTTAAAATAAACCCACCCATGACGCGGATTATCAAAGGTAACGACACTATCGTTATTACTAATTTTTAGATCAAGTAACAATTGGCTAAAATTATTGTCCCCAAAAATTTTTACGCTGTTAAGCATCATTCCTAGAATCAATACAAGTAAAAACCAGTTCTTTCTCATTTGCCATTCTTTCTTTTGTTGCGTTACTCTCATTATTTTTTAAATTTATGCTTTCCCAATAAACTACCATAATACCGGGATATTTTTCCCTGACTTATGTTAATTTCATTTTACCATTAACTTCATAAAAAAAGATTTATCAAAATCTATTACGGTAGTTGTCCAAGCTCTTTGACGCCTTTAATTGGATCCCAGAATAAATAAACACTAGCGCTGCCATAAGGATAATTGGTTGCAGATTTTACTACTAGATCAAAAGACTCCGATTTAACATGTCCATCGCAGTAAACTGCGTTAATCATTTTGCCATGCCGCGCTAGGTCAGTAAGCAAATAATCATAAGCCGCAGCACCAGTAAAATATGGGGGCGCTATAGATGAGTTAGGAGTCGCGCTAGTTATCTTAAATCGACCTCCATCCATAATAAGCATGTGTTTCGCTGGTGTTTTAATTTTGGCAATAGCAAGCTCGGCTACAAAATGATTAATTGCATAACTCGTGTTGTGGCCGCTTAAGTTAGGATTTACATAAGCCGGGCATTGGTAGATCATTTTATTTTTAGCTAAATCATCGAGACCCAAAAGTGGCGAAGTAAGAGCGACCCAGTTGGTAGTGTTCCACAAAGGGGAGCTATATCGGGTATCGTTGCAATACGGCATATATTTAGTGTTATCGGCATACATTTGACTAGCTAAACCTATATTTTTCAGGTTGCTAACGCATGCAATTGAACGAGCTTTTATCCGCGCATTGTTAAGCGCAGGCAGCAGCATCGCCGCAAGAATTGCTATAATAGCAATCACTACCAAGAGTTCTATAAGTGTAAAATTATTGTTTTTCATAGTAAAAGCCTCCCAATTTAACGTGTTTTATTTTTTTATTTCGTAAGCGTCTAATTATAACAAATTAGCTTCGCAAAGCTAACTTAGAAGAAAACAATTCTTTTAGAACTTAAGGTCTTCTATTTTTTGCCATTCATATTTATTTGTAATGGTACTCCAATTTATTGCTCTATGCTTTAAACAAATTTTTCACGGAATCACGGATTATCAATCTGTTTGGCAACATTTTTATCTGAAACGAAAGTTCTTTATTGCTGGTCTTCTGGGTTACCTGCCGGATCAGCTCCAGCATCTCATCCGCGATGGCAAAAACATCCTGATCGATGGTGGTCTGAGGAGGTGAAAGCCAACGGGAAAGTTCATCTTTTTCATAGCCGATCACAGACAAATCTTCCGGTATTCTGACATTCAGCAGGTTCAGACAGTAGGCTGCCTCGGCGGTCAGGCTTTCCCCGCTGATAATCAATGCTGTAGGGTGATCCTTCAGCAGAATTGCTATCAATTCAACTAGAGACTGCTTCTTGGGGTAGTATACGTATTCCTTTAACGGCTGAAGGCTATGCTTTGTCATGGTTTCCACATACCCGCGCAGCCGTTCATGCCCAGCCCATATGTCAATCCTATCCAGTAAAAGCGTAATCCGCTTATGCCCGTTTTCGATCAAATGTTCAGTTGCCAATTCGATCCCCTGTGCATGGTCGGAACGAACCAAGTGGCAGTATTGGCTTTTAAGATTGACTGCCAGCAGAGGTATCGGCAATTTTCTGAACCTGGCTTCTTCCAGTTCAAGTTTTTTCTCGTCGATAATTAAAATCGCTGCTTTAGTATGTGGTCCCAGCAGCTCGACATCTTTAAGTTCAACCGTTCTGACTTGATAACCGAAACGCGTAAATTCCGTAATTATCGCTATTACTAGCATTAGATAAAATCCGTCAAGAGCCCTGAATTTGTTCATGCTGTCAACAACAATCGCGATATTCTCCTGCGCCGCAACCTGTTTCGGCATGTAATTCATTTCTCGTGCAAAATGAAGAATCTGCTCCTTCACGCTATTACTAACACCAGCTCTACGATTAAAAACACGCGATACGGTAGCTTTGGACACCCCGCACTTTTCTGCAATCAAATTTATATTAGCTTTCATAAATACAATACCTTTAACGAAACCTTTTCTATGTTATTATAAACCATTCCATTAAAAAAGTCTATAGGCTTTTTTAATAATCAGCAAAAAAAACTAAAAATAATTCAGCACCAGTTTAAAAATAATTGATGCATCGCTAAATTCTTCTTTGAATTCACGAGAGAATTTCGTTGATCAGTCCTCTTTTATTCTTGACAGTTTCGTCACGTTTCCCAGACATCTCTCTAATATGAACAATAATATCATTCAATGACGAAGATAAAATATTTTCAGTCAGATCTTTTTCAAAGCGTAAAACTTTCTCGTCCCCTGGCATCAGATCAAAAAAATTGTCATCCGGCAGAAAAGCATCAGCATCGATTCTTACGCTAAAAGCAGGAATATTTGTTTGGATTTTTAACTCTCTCCTGCTACAGGAGGTAATTTTTATTTTCGGTCTCTGAACTGATTTTCTCTCCCAGTAAAATGGCGCAAATCTGAATTCTTCACCGCTTAACCCCTTATATGAACTGAAAAGTTTAGTCCTGCGTGACACGATTTCCCCATTATTATTTTTCAATGTGGCACAAACAAATGACGCCAGTGATTCCCAAGGCCAGGAACATGTGGTATTGAAATATCCTACTTTCATTGAAGTTCCAGATTTTATGGAAACATTTTTCGCATAACCAGCGTCCAGACATCCTGCGGTAAACATATATCTGCCGTAATCCACTATTCCCTTGAATACTTCTTTTGAAAGATTGCTCACCCACACGGAAAGTCCCCCTTCCTCATCTTTTAGCGAAACGGAAATCGGCGAGAAAGCGCGTTTCATGTAATAAAACATTGCCTTTCGGCGCAGGTAATAATCATGCACTGTCCAGCCGGAAGTAGGCCAGCAATCATTGTACATCCAGAATAACGCACCGGAACATATCCTGATATTGCGTCGGTAAGCGTCAACCATTGACGCCATATGCTCCCCGTGCAGCCGCTGTACGGCTTCTATGTACATTGGCAGTGGAAGCTTTTCCGGGGTTAAAGTTATATATTTTTTTGCCACGGCAAGCTCGCGCGTTTCAAATAAATCATTGCAATGATGCCGATATACGGGCGATTCCAAAGACAGGTTTTCCGGCGAAAGGTACTGTTTTACAGATTCAATATCGGGCGGGGAATTCCAGCAGTAAAACTCTGTCATCATTCTGCCGATGGCGGAAGTTCCTATGCGAATGTCCGTATTCTCTTCGTTAGTCAAGCCAGCCAGCAGATTATGCGTATCGCCCTCTTGATCACTACGCTGAAATCTCCCACCATAAGGACTGGCTGATCGATAAATTGCTCCAGGAATGAATTTTTTGATCATTTCCGGCAATGCTTTGTCCCATATTCTCGCCCCGTAAAAATGAGGAATGCGAACCGAATATACGTCTTCATAGGCATCATGGATTTCATTGTTCCCGCACCACATTACAATCGATGGGTGATTTCTCAGAATTTTTATACTCTTTTCGGCTTCCTCAAGACAGTTGGCAAAAAACTTTTCATCATCGTCGGGATAAAGAGCGCATGCATACATAAAATCCTGCCAAATCATGATACCCATTTCATCGCATAAATCATAGAACTTTCTAGATTCATAGATGCCGCCGCCCCAAACTCTTAACATGTTAAAGTTACAATTAATTGCCTCCCTTAATAGATATTCTCGCTTTGCATCGCCTATCCGCGCAACGATTGAATCTGCGGGAACCCAGTTTGCGCCTTTACAGAATACTCTATGTCCGTTAACTTCCAAAACAAAGCTCCTCCCCCCTTCCTTGAGTGGTTTTTGCAGTAACCTTATTTTCCTTATTCCAAACCGGGTATGCCATATTTTGCTTGCAGCAGGAACCACAATCTCAAAAACATAAAGCTTCGGGCTTCCCGCGCCGACAGGAAACCAAAGGACCGGATTATTGATTATAAAGATATTTTCATTCAACCCCTTCTTGAGTTTAATGTTTCTGGAGCATACAACCTTCTCGTCAAGAGAAATTCTCAATTCCGCATCTATGCCGATATCATTTACAGGGTTGAAAGTAAAGGAAGTACAGATTCTGGCAGTCTTAAGATTCTGGTTCAGCACTGATGATGCATGAATATCCTCCATATAGCCAAGCTCCGTAACTTCAAGTTTCACTTCTCGCCAAATACCGCAAGTTATCAACCGGGGCGCCCAATCCCATTTGAAGCAAAACTGTGGCTTGCGAAGCCATATCCGCCGGTATGAATTATCAGTTCCGGCGTATCTTGCAATATCTTTCGTTGCCACAGTATCAAGACCGTTACTGATCTTTACCAGAAGGGTATTGCAATCTTTCTTTAATGCAGAAGAGACATCAAATTTATGTGGAACAAAGGCATTCTCCGTTTTTCCGAGAAAATATCCGTTCAGATAAATTTCCGCAATACAATCAAGTCCGTCGAATACCAGCATTGCCGTAAAATCATTTTTGGGCATATCAAAATTAAATTTCTTTCGATAGCACCAAAGGCGATTTTCAATTTTTTCAGTTTCATCCGTTCCCAAATCGTGCAGCGGCTCAGTCATTAGTCCATTATTAATGAGGTCAAGATGTACATCGCCGGGAACTTCCGCCTTGAACCATTTACCGCCGGGAACAAAATCGCGGATGCCGTTTTTCTGCACCGGTTCTTGCCAGTTAAATTCCCACGTTCCATTAAGTATAATATCCATAATTGCATTCTCCAGTTTACAGTTAAAATTTACAATCCCAAAGGCGTCCTCTGGGCGGTTGTGCCATCGCCTGGGGGCGCAGAATCACCTTGTAACCAAACCTATCCTATAGTACATCAAAATTACAAGTTCATATCATCATGTATAATGGCATTACATGTCATGAACCTGACCAATTTGGTAATACCACTTCATGTAATTGATTGCTCTTGCAAAATGAAGAATCTGCTCCAGCACCCCATTAACTAATACCGACTCTACGATTAAATACACGCAAAACGGTAGCTGCGCTCCTTTGCATTTACCTGTGATCATATATATTTAGCCCTAATAAATATAATACTCACAGAGAAACCATTTCTATATTATTATAAACCCTTTCATAAAACAGTCAATAGGCTGTGTTAACAATCATCAAAAAAGAATGAGAATAATTTTTTTCAGCTTACGAATCCCGACAACCATCGCATCGCCAATGGCCGACGAACAATCATCGGCGCGAGGCACTTTCCTGCTGCTGCGCTTGTAACGGGGCATTTCCGGGGAACGTATTCTCGCACGAAGACACAAAGGCACAAAGCGAATGGCAGAGTATTCTTATGTAGCAACAGCCTGCCAATACTGAGTGGCGACCCCGGGAAGTCCCGCCCGCCTGACGGGAGAATATTCAATATCCAATATCCAACACGGAATATCCAATGTCCAAGTGAAAAGCGCAACAGCCGATATTTTATCGTTCCATACGGTTTAAACGAGTGCTGAGTCTGGCTTTCGTCAGGCAACGCCTGACTTTGGACTGCGGCGACCCTGCGCCGCTTTGGTTCTGCTGTAGAATTTCCATATCTCGGTATCAACTGAATATTCGCGACATCATACCATCCGAGGGAGAGAATATCCAATAACCAACACGAAATATCCAATAACCAACACGGAATATCCAATATCCAAGTGAAATGGTTATCCCTTGTTTGCCGGTTTAAACTGCTGCCAAATCTTATCTTTCGCCTGACATTGGATTGCGGCGCAATCATTAACGCCGGTCAGGCTCGGCACTCCCGGGGGCGTTTTTTCGCTGATTATGTTTTATCTACAAGATATAATTGGCTTAAATCGTTAATGATTAATATTTTAGCGGTATTAATATCAAAAGTTCAATATACTTTGATGGAGTCTAAATAGACTCTGATATCCTGTGCCATGCTGGTTCCTGATGGCCATTCCGGTTGTGCATATAGTCCTCCAAAAGCGAATTTTCGCAATATCTTCTTCTCTAAAATACAATGATGTTCATTTACAAAAATCTCAAAATGCTTAGCAGTTAAAATTAATTTAAACTTTACCTCTCCGCGCTTAACTTTATTTTCAAGAACGTATTTTTTACCATCGACGGTTTTTAATACTATACTGTCAGCTAAAAATTCTTTGTCATATTCTGCCTCGACGACCAACCCGTTACGGGTCTTTCCGCCGATAGAGAATAGCGGGAAATTTTCTTCGTCCCGTCGATAAAATAATTGCATCGTAAATTCAAAATTTACTTTTTCCGCCATGTTAAGTGCTTCGGACAGTACCACTCCAAGCGTAGCCTCTTTTAAGCTTAATGACGCAATCTGCCCGCTTATAAACCGCAAACCATTTCGTCCGGCACGCGGCAATAAGAACGGGCGGTCAAATTTTGGCAGTGGCGTGACTTTCGCCCCCATGATAGTGCTTGGATAGGTATAGGCCAAATATAGTGAATTATTTTCAACAAAACCATTGGGATAGAATGCAATGCCGCTTTCCGGTTGCACCAATGGTCCTGGCAGCATAAGATCAACCTCGCCGCCAGGTGCGAAAAATAACGCAAGTTTATGGCGGTCGTGAGGAATACGCTGCGGCAATCCTGCAGGCCAATCATTCATGACCATTAAAATTGAATCCCTGGCATTGATTTGGCTCAAAGTGAAATTTCGTGAATATATTGTGTCGATTTCCACCGGACGGCATCTGCTCCATGTCTTTCCTCCGTCGCAACTGACCGCATGTAAAAGCATTTGTTCCGGCCTGGCATAATGGTCAAGCGCGGGGTTATCCTGTGTTGTAGAATTTCTGATCAGTAATTCGAGTGAGCCATCCTGGCGCTCAAACACCGCCGGTTCCCAAATTGAAGTTTTTTCTGGTCCGATCCCGTCCGGTAAAGTTCCAATTTCAGTTTTGGTCTGAGCCGCAATTGGTTCGCTCCATTGCCAGCTATTACCGTCATCAAAACTCATTAACAATGCGGCAAAACAGGTATTCCCGACGAGATACTGTCCGCTCCTGTTAGGTAAACTGCACGGGAAGATCATCACTCCCTTTGAGGTGATTAATCCGTGGTTTGTCGGAAATCCTGTCTCATCGTGCGCCAAAACATCAGGTACATTTTTAACCTCTTTATTTTTCCAATGCACCCCGTCTGTAGACTCTGACACGAACACCCGGCGCGTAAGCATATCGCACCATGCACAAAAAAGTTTTTCGTCCTTGAAATTGATGAAGGATGGTTGCCACTGATTGTCGCATTTCACCGGATTTTGACAATTCTCTTCTGATGAGAAAAGTTTTATTGGCGAAGTCCATGTTTGAAAGTCGTCGCTGATGCTTAAAAAGTTATATTGCCCGGATACTCCCTCTTTCGGTAATTCATTCGCATTCCATCCGGCGAAGTATTTATCTTTAAATTTTACAATGTCCACGTCATGATTATACCGCAAACATGGCTGCATGTTTGCTTTCGGGACATAAATCGGGAAAAACTCAACTTCCGGCTGATAAATCTCTAACATGACAACCTCTAATATTTTACTGAAATTACATTTTTGCCGACATTCAACGGTACTTTAAAACCATTATACAATACATTAACTTCAACATTCCTGCCGTTACAGATTACGCTTTGCGGTCTTATTGACTTTCCCAGCACCAGCAGAGCCTGTGAGTTGGCGTCTAATTCCAAAGTCATCTGCCGTAACATGGGATCATAAATGCCGTTCATCAATCGCGAATCGCGTATTTCGGATATTGCCGGAGCATTGTGCTTGTTCCAAATCACCGTGCCAAGCTGGAAAGGCGTACATACTCCCGGCCAGTTGCTGCGGAGAAAATCCCCTTTTATCTTCAACGTTTCAAGCGTCCAATTCTCCAGAGGGACATTCGTATCATGGTACAACATGGCCAGCGGTTGAAAGTATGGACTTGTCATGATATTGCCTTTCCCGCTTTTCACCAGTGAGGGAATTGCATATTCATCAAGATAATTATTAACTTCCGCATCGGCGTATTTTAAGTAAAGCTGATTCAAGCAGCCTGGATACCCTTGCGAAAAATCAAAGAGATCCATGGCATTGATAAAATTAAAGCTATTGGATGGGAAACGCATATTTTTAAACCCTTCTTCGCCAAATCCGGTAATAACACCCAGTTCATTCACGTTCTGCTCGTTAACGGATTGGGCAATATATTCCTTAAATGACAACCGCATCGCCGTCGCGAGCTTTTATCCGACAGCAGCCGGACGAAAATATGATCTGAAAACCGTTTGACGCAACTGGACATTTTTCTTCTCCTTCTATCTGACCCTTTCCACCGTAAGATCGCGCAGGTACACTGTTCCTTCCCCGCCGGTAATCCCAAGCAGCAGGGTGATTTTATCGCACCCGAAAGGGAGCGAGGTTTTGAAAGAGACATTCAGCCAATCGAAGGAACCCGTAAGCGCCTTGGCGGAGGGCCATTGAACTTTATCATTTACATTGAAATAAGCTCCGACACGACTACCGCCGTCCGGTCGCGTTTCCTTGATGTTTTCTCCTTTCACCATGCAGGCAACAAGGATCATGCTGTTCTCTGGAACACTCAGCGTAATGCGGGCACATTCGGCGCCGGGGCTGCTAAGTTTGAACACTTTTCGCCCGTCTAGCACGATCACTTCGATTTTCCCTTTAGTGCCTTCAAAACCCTTCTCCGAATCCAACGGGTTTTGAAAAATCACTTCCGTTTCGACAGCTCTCTTTTCCTCCCTGGGATTTGCGGAAGGAGCCAACGTTACCTGTGCCGCCTTTTCCAGGGTTTCCGCAGACAAGCGCAGTTTCTGATTTTCCTCCTTCAGTGCCAGTAAATTCTCTTTTTCCTGTTCGACTTTTTTCTGTGCTTCCTGAAAAGATACGAGTTCGTCCGCTCCCAGAGATATCCCGACCAGCGTGATGCCGATAATCAGATATTTTTTCATGATCAATCCTTTCGGTTTAATTCTTCAGTGGTACTATCGGTACTTTGTCCAGGCCGGGTGAGGATGCATAATCGCGCGGTCCACTAAGATCAATCTTCTTCTTTCTTCCGGCCCACTCGAATTCGTAGATCCCTTTTCCATTCAAAATAAACCAGGCGAGTCCTTTTTCGTCAGCCCTGACCCCATAGCGGCGCCCGTCTGACAGCGTGGTATAGACGTCGACATCGGGCTCGGCGACCACGATCACTTCGGCGATCTGCGGATCGGCCAACGGCGGCTGCGGGATCAGCGAATCGCGATAAGCGTCATTCACCGCGTTACGCACATGCGAGAGATATTTCCCGCTGCTCCAATTGATGCCCATGTAGCCGAAACCGTAGATCTCGTTGCGTTGGTATTCGGGACGAATACCTCGGCCGGAAGCGGATGGCCAGTTTATCCTGATATAAGGATATTCATTTTCGGGCCTGCCGTTGTGCCAGTTTGCCGGACGTTCGGCGCGCTGTTTTTTCGGTACTTCGGTTACGCCCCAGGGGGAACCGCTGCCGTCGGCCTTGAGTTCGACGAATCCGTCCAGACTGAGTCCCATGTAGATTGCGGCGGGAATGCCCTGTTCACGGTAAAGGCGGACCGTTTCCCGGATCTGCTTCGCCTTCTTTTCCACCCGGGGGGATTCCGGGCCGGGCCAGTCGCCCCAGACATAGGAACAGTACAAGGTCTCGCCGAACAGCGCCGGACGATATTCGAACTTTCGCTGCCAGTCGTAGACGAACCAGTCTTTGTGGAATTCCGGGTAATGAACGTTGGCAGGGGTATCCGCTCTGAAGCGGTAGTGTCCGGAATCATAGGTACAGGAATCGCCGTCGCGGGTGACAATCAGTTCCGGATCGAGTGATTTGACGAATTCGTAATAGGTGTCGGCGATGTCGTCCACGATCTCATTGCGTTTTTCTAGTCCACGCGAATCGCAGCCTGGCGTTACCAGTTCATTGTCGATCGACCAGATCAGGATGCTGGGGTGATTGCGCATGAGCCGATGCCAGTTGCGGTAGTTATTCAGATTCAGCTTATGGAAGGAACTCCTGCGGAAAGCGTCAGCGGAACCGAATTGTTTTATCAATGAAGAATCTTTCTTGCGGGAGAAATCCCCTTGAGGATAGAGCTGGGCGATCAGGAACATGCCGTAGCGGTCGGCCGCCTCGGCCACATCGGGGCGGGTGTGGCAATAGGCGTCGTGCAGCCGCAGGATATTGATGTTGTCGTGACGGAGCAACGGGAAGATCACCTCGCGGGCTTTGCCCACGGCGAAAGTCCTCACTCCAAGGTCGCCCTGAAGCTGGAAACGTTTGCCGTTGTAAAAGAAGTCCAGCCCGTGAATCCAGAATTCGCGGAAACCGAAGCTGTCCACTTTACGGTCGACGAGTCTATCGTCAATGTAGAGATCGCTCACCAGATCGTAGAGGCAGGGATTTTCCAGTGAATAGAGTTCCGGATCGCGCCATTTTGCCTCCTGGTCTACGATGGTGACTTCATCGGGGGCAAGCCGGCCGGATTTTTCCGGGAAGCGGAATTTTACGTGGTCGTTGCGGACGGCATACTGAAGTAGTTTATAGGAGACCGGGGTCTTTTCCGGATTGAAGATCTCCGAGGTCAGCAGCAATGACGCTTTGCGCCACGATGGCCGAATCCAGACGTCGGCGACATGCACCGGGTTGCGATATTCCAGCCGCAGATCGCCGACGATCCCGTAACAACTGGCTTCCTGATCAGTGATGAGGGGGGTGACGGAATAGTCGATCCGAAGCGTATTTTTATCTTTTTTCAGATTCTTTAATTTCATTTCGACCAAGCCGACCGTGCCGGAATATTTGCCGCAACTGGCACCATTGCAGAACACTTCGGCGTTGCCGATAATGTTGTCGCAGACGAAATAGACATCGCCACCAGTGCCGTCAAAGGTGAAATCCTGTTCGAAGGTGACTTTTTTACTGCATATCAGTTCGTTGAACACGCAGTCCTTATAACCTGGAAGCGGACACATTTTGACGGAAAAACGGTTTTTCTGGTTCGAGTAGATGTCGTCTGGGTAGTTCCAGAGACGATAGTAGGGGCCGTACATCTCAAGCGGCAATCGTAACGAGGAATCCAGTTTTTCCTGCTTTTCTCCCGCCCGCCAGACCCCATTCAGGAGGAGCGAGGAACGCAGTCCGGGCGCAGGTTTGAATCTTTCATCAATTGATGCGGCTGCATCCTTTTCGGCTTCTTTCCTGATCTTTGCATAATTATCCTCGGCGCTCTTTCGGGCAAGTTCAAGCTCCCGCTTCGCCTTGTTCAGACGATCGCGGTTAGCGGCGAGTTCAGACCGCAACGCCTCCTGCTGCCTTTTCAAAACTTCGGCCTCACGTTCCAGCTTGGCGCGTTGTTGCTTCAGGGTGGTGCGGGAATAGACTTGCAGTTGACGTGACAACTCGGCAACATCTTTGCCGTCGGCATCGAAAACGCGACAGCACAACTCGACGTTTCCAGCGCGGAGCGGCACTTCCAATTCCCAGGTTCCGTCGTTTGTCAGTGTCGTCTGCTTTTCGCCGAGTTTGAGTGTGTATGGGTTTTGATCCGGCGCGAAGAAACGTATATTCAATTGCATTTTTTTGTCGTCGTCATACAAGGTTTTGGCAGGTACGTTGAAGTTGACGGCAAAACCGTTGTCGTAAGCCTCCGCGCCGAGCTTCCGAGCAGGAGAATCGGCATAGAGCTTCACATTATCGAGTACCGAACCGTCAGGCTTTTCCAGCGTCAGGCAGAAGCCGCAGTCAAAAATGCGATCGACCACCTTCAACAACAATAGATTCAGACCACGTTTCAGCTTAGCTTTGTAGACGAAACGCGGGGTGGCATCCTGACAGGTTGGAGCACGTCCAATCATCTCCCCGTTCAGATATAACTTGTGATCGTCATCGCTGCCCAGTCTGATTCTTATCTCCTGTGCGCGGGGCGACTCGATATAGCAAGCAGCAAAAAAAACGAAATGATCCTTGATCGGCGGAAACACCTCGTCCATGAGAATTTTGCGTGGATTGGAAAAACTCATTTCCTTCCATTCGGAAGTAATGGTGCGGCTGTTGCGCACGCCCCATTCGTTTGTCACGTCGAGGGCCACGATCATCTTTGACTCGTCGGCCAGAAAGACGGTTTCGTATTTTTTCCCCGGCACCGGTCTTGCGTTCGCTTCACCATTCAAAAAATCGGTATCCAGTCCGGTTCCGCCATCCTGGCCTTTGACCTCGTAGCTGGGAAAGGGACCGCAGATGAGCCAGCGGGAAATAAAACCATCATTGTCGCCAGCGCAAACGCCAAGGGCGCATATAGCAATCAGGCAGTTAACTATCAGCATTTTCATTTTCAAGATTTTTCCAATCCTTTTATTGATCAGCTCATTTGCATTTGATTTAATTTTACCGTATTATCAGGACAATCCTGCCGCTACCTCGAACTCCCATGATACTAGAAACTTGCCATCATCCAGGAATTTAACTGTTCTGATCGTTTTAACTTCAGGCTTTACCCATGTATGGATGATTTCTTTAGCATTTTGTAGCAAATCAGGAGTGCCGGACATTGGATCAGAGACTTTCTTCCAGTTTTCATCCATGATTGTCAAAGTGTCATCGACCAGTACCGGTGCGTTATTTTCGGTTATACGCAACTTGCCATTATCGCTAAAACCGACCTTCAAATCCCCGGAATACGCCGCTAAGTTCAATAGTGACATTAACGTCATCAACAGCATTTTTTTCATAACTATCCTTGATATCCAGCAGTGGTGAATTTTTATTTTGACTTATCTATTCATCAAAGCAACTCTACATGTTTTTCCAGAAAATGGCGGCATTGCCAACCGTGGCTACGCTGCCGTTTATCGGGATATTATCCCGGCGTTTAGCGGCAACATGCCCGTCAACAAAACCGATATTGGCACCGGAAAGACCTAAGTGACGCCAGAATGCGCCGGTGCCATCGACCATTCCGTCCGAAGTTTCACGCTGATTGGCCATGCCGTCCGGCCAACTGCCCACTTTGCTTATATCAAAAATCAGCGCTGTCGCGGTAGGCATTCTCATTTTATTAAAATTGCGAATGATCAGTCCGCTGGTGCTATTGCCGTTACCGTTGTTTTCAGTCGCAACATTGGTATTGATCCCGTAATGAATTGACGCCTTGGTTTCGTCAAACTCTTTCGAACTGGGGCAGGCAAATGGGCCAATCGGGCGTTTTGTTCCTCCACCAGTGGTATACAATACAGGATTTATCGTCGGATTATAAATCCTCATTAACGCATCCTGCCACTTCCCGGCGGTGTTGCTGCTGCCGTTCGCAAAATTTCCCTTATTCGCCGGAACGAGTTTATAGGTGTCAACATACATTATTATATATAAGGCCACCTGTTTTAAGTTGTTTGAACACTTAGTCTCTTTAGCCTTTTCCCTGGCTTTATTCAATGCAGGAAGCAGCATTGATGCCAGAATTGTGATGATAGATATGACAACCAGTAATTCTATGAGCGTAAATAAGTTAAACTTGCACTTCATTGTAGTTGCTCCTTTATTGCATTTATGATTGATTTGGATTGCTTGCTGTTTATAAGTTTACAATTAAATCCGTCATAAAGCAATAGCCTGTTTGTTAACACAGAAGACACTTATTAACTATAATGACATTTGTAATTATTGTATTTGTCCTTTTGGTTAAGTCATGTCGGAAAATTATTTCATATGTGTTGCACGGTATTCTCGCGGGTACATGCCAAATTTACGTTTAAATGCTACCGAAAATTGCTGAAGTGAACTAAATCCGGTAGATTTACTTAAATCGGTTATTTCAGTTGTGCTGTTAAGCAGGAGATTCAAGGCGCGTTCAAGACGCGATTCGAGCATGTACTGGTTAATGGTTTTATTCTCGGAAGCTTTAAAAATACGGTTAAGTTGACGACCGCTAAGGTGAAACATATCCTCAAAGTCAGACAGATACACTGGACGGTTGATATAATTTTCTATTCTCAGTTTTATTTCTCCGACGAGATTGGATGTTTTGTCCAGCGCCCATAGTTCGGCATGGAAGTTTTTGAATAAGGCTGGATCAAAATTTAGCTGGATCATCTTTAAAAGCAGTTCCTGGAAGCGCATTTTTACAATATTTGCACTCAATTCCGAAGTATCGCCAACATAGCTGGAAATAAATTCAAAATCACGAAAAAAGTCACCTGGCAATTTTACTTGATAAGAGCTTTTTTTTATCAGGCTGTCAAAATGCATCAACTGCTTTATTCCTGATTTGTTTATCGGTTCACAGTTAAAAAACACTGAGAAAATAATACTGCCCTCGGAGATTTCATGTTGATGCAAGAGAAGCGGAGGGTAAAAAAAACCTTTCTTATGCTCCACATGCAGTGATAGCTTGCGGCCGTCGATTAAAGTAGACATTTCCCCGGCAAACATGACTGAAAACTCATAATTTGGACGTTGATGTTCGTCAATGACGTATTTGTGATCAAAGATATTAGTCTTGAAACTTAACGTTTTGATCTCGAAGTTACCTATTTTGAAAGTTGGTAAGCTATCGATAATATCAATCATGGCTAGATTGGCTGCTTCGAACTTATCTCTTTGCTCTGGCGTTATCATTATTCTTTTTGAACTTGCTCTATTAATGTTTTACGATTGCTTCAAGTATTAACCTAAATTGCCCCTGTCGATTTTCAATCTGAACTGAAATGAAACAACAAAAAAAGTAATCACCCATTTTTAACGAACTCATAGCGGATTCACTTTTAGTGGAATAAGTTGAAACAGATAACTTTGTATTTAGTCATAATAATATTATTGCAAAGCACTTAAGAATATTGTGTTGACAAATTCACTATATGTAGATACGCGACGCTTCAGATTCTGAAACGCTAAAATTCTAAATTTATCGTATAGGAATTTGTATTTTAACAGGGATAGACAGGATATGCAGGATAAGAAAAACCGTTTCATCCCGCAGGCGCGGGAACATGAAGGTAATGAAGAAAATACATGTAGTCAGTGAATGCATGCGGCGTAACCGCATTCATCCGCTGACTCCGTTTTTTGTTCCTATTTCGTGTCTTTTTGTGTTTTTCGTGGTAAGAAATGGATTCCTCTGTGCCTTTGTGTCTTTGTGGTTAAAGTCCCGGCACGGCCGGTTAAGTATATAAAAATTAAGACAAAACAGGAGTAAACATTATGAAGATGAAGTATGATGAGAGTTTCCCGGAACGGGCGGGGGAATGCGCGGCGAAAGGCTTGAATAATATTCAGATTGCTAGAGAGATGGGCATAGCTGAAGACACGTTTTATGTTTATCTGAAACAGTTTCCGGCGTTTGCCGAAGCTGTCGAACTGGGACGGCGGGCGGTTAGAGACAAGGTTGATGGCGGTATGATGGATCTGGCGATGGGCAACTGCTTTGTTCAAACCGTCAAATGTTCCGACAACGGACACGAGACTAAAACCATACGCCAGCGGGCGCCGGATTTGAACGCCATCATCCGCTGGCTGGAGAGGAATAAACATTGCGCTGACGACGGCTGGGAAGACGATGTTGTCCAGAATGCGGATCCGGTCGTTTTAAACATTCCGGCAAATTTCAAGTATGATGAAAGTTTTCCGGAAGACGCCGAATTCCGTGCCGCTGCCGGAGAAACAGATTTGCAAA
>JBAWXM010000002.1:0-55473 GCA_037144075.1 Lentisphaerota bacterium
TGTAATTAGTGGACAACCGTTCCCCGGTTTTTCCTCCGTGCCTTTCATGGTGAAACGGTTTTTATTTTCCTGTCTATCCACGCCTACGGCGGGCAAGCCCTGTTAAAATACAAATTCCTATACGATCGCAATTACGTTAAAAATGGCTCAAAAGAACATCAAAACGTAAAGGTTCTTTTTGAACGGCCCCTTTAAAGACTTCATAGAAATATAAATAAAAGAGTTGTTCTTCATCGCCCCGCGCGGCCAATATATTTGAATAATGACTATTTTGAGATTATTGTATCAGCTTGTCATTTAACTTTAAACTGTTGTGTGAATAAAACCGGAGAGCAGCTAATGGTCTTGTTATGTTCGATTTCAGTTGCAGCCGATTGCGCTATGGTTTCCAGGAACCGTAATGTGCGGCTTGCTGCTGGCGAGACCGCCGGACTTAACCCTCAAACGGTTTCACTTCATCTGTTCACAAGTTATAAATCATGAATATACCAGTTTCCCCGGCTCCTGAAAAATCCAAAGTAGCATTACTATGCGTTGCCGCTCTGGGCATTGTTTTTGGCGACATCGGCACCAGCCCGCTTTATGCGCTGCGTGAATGTTTTGCCGGAGATTCCATTGCCGTCACCACGCCGAATATATTGGGGTCTCTGTCTTTAATTTTGTGGTCGCTTTTTATTGTGGTATCCATGAAATATCTGGTGTTTCTGTTTAAAGTGGATAACCGCGGGGAAGGCGGCATTCTTGCGCTGGTCACTTTGATTACTTCCCGGTGGAGCTTCATTATTCCGCTCGGAATTTTCGGGGCCGGCCTGCTTTACGGCGATGCAATCATTACTCCGGCCATTTCGGTACTCAGCGCGATTGAAGGGATTAATGTCAGCACGACATATTTTCAGCCTTATATTGTTCCGATAACCATCACCGTATTGTTTTTCCTGTTTTTCGTGCAGAGAAACGGCACCGCTAAAATCGGCTCGGTTTTTGGTTTTGTCATGATTTTCTGGTTTTTGACGATAGCGGTACTTGGCATCTTTTCCATTGTTAAAAGTCCAGAAGTGCTGGCTGCGATAAACCCGTATTACGCTTTCAGAATGCTGACGGAATCATATCGCCATTCAATCGTTATTCTGGGTACGGTGTTTCTGGCGGTTACCGGAGGCGAAGTTTTATATGCCGATATGGGCCATTTCGGTAAACGGCCAATTCGCATCAACTGGTATTTTATGGTATTTCCCGCTCTGTTATTAAACTATTTCGGGCAGGGCGCATTCCTGCTGCGATCTCCCGGACAGGTTGAAAATCTGTTTTACCGGCTTGCCCCGGAATGTTTATTATACCCGCTGGTCGGCCTCGCCACGCTGGCAACCGTGATTGCGGCGCAGGCGGTCATTTCCGGGATGTATTCGCTGACCAGTCAGGCGATCCAGCTCGGATTCTGGCCGCGCATGGCCATCGCCTATACTTCAAAGGATAAGATGGGCCAGATTTACATGCCTGGCATCAACTGGATTTTATTCGCCGGCACCGTCTGGCTGGTGTTATTTTTCAAAAATTCCGGCAGCCTGGCCGGCGCCTATGGTTCAGCAGTGTCGGGAACCATGCTGCTTACCTCAATAATCGCGGTTTTTTCAGTCCCTCAGCTCTGGCGTTCAAAAATCAGCCGCTTTTTTATTTTTATCGTGCTTGGCGCTTTTCTCATAGTTGATTCGGCGTTTTTCTTTGCCAATTCATATAAGATTGCACATGGCGGCTGGATTCCGCTGACACTGGGCCTTTTTATCTGCATGCTGGCGCTGGTCTGGCGGCAGGGCCGTGCACTCATGCGGAACAATATTGTTCAGCAATCTGTTCCGATGTCAGTGTTTATTGACAGTCTGCGCCTTGAGCTGCCGCTGCGGGTTCGCGGTCTGGCCGTCTTTTTGAGCGGGAACGACGGCGTGCCGAGAGTTCTGCTGCATAACTTGAAACACAACAAAGTTTTGCATGAAAAGACCATCATTTTGAAAATAGTCACCCATGAAGTTCCATTTGTTTCCGCCGCGGAACGGGTCGAATTCAACGTGTATGACGCCGCTCTGGGGTTGTACGGGGTAACATTGAACTATGGTTTTTGCGAGAACATTAACATTCCCGAGGCGCTGGCGCTGATCCGCACGCCGGAACTGGATTTAAGCAGGAAAATAGGCATTTCATATTTCCTGGGCAAAGAGTCTATGGTTTTCTCTAAAAACAAGGGGAAAATGTGGCTCTGGAAAAAGAAAATCTTCTATGCCATGTCCAGAAATGCCTACGATATTACAGCTTATTACGGCCTGCCGCCCAACCAGGTGACCGAATTCGGCATTCAAGTTGAATTGTAAAGCTTCACTGCCTTTAATCGTGCAACCCGGTTCAGAGCTTTGAAAATAAAGAGATACGTATTATCTTACTAATTGCATAATTCTTAATATTCAGGATATATAATAATGGAAGAAAATATTGTCAGCAATCCGGTTCCGACGGACTTTGTCCGGTCGATTGTCGCTGAAGACATAAAGAACAACAAACATGCCGGCAGGGTTGAAACCAGATTTCCGCCCGAGCCGAACGGCTATCTGCATATCGGCCACGCCAAAGCGATCTGCATTGACTTCGGCGTTGCCAGGGAAAATGGCGGGGTCTGCCATTTGCGCATGGACGACACAAACCCTACCAAGGAAGACATCGAATATGTCAATTCCATTATGGAGGATGTTCGCTGGCTGGGCTGGGAATGGGGCAAATATATGTTCTACGCCTCCGATTATTTTGACCAGCTCTACGACTATGCGGTCGAACTGATCAAACGCGACAAAGCCTATGTCTGCGACCTGACTCAGGACGAAGTTAAATCTCATCGCGGGACGCTGACCGAAGCCGGCAGGGAAAGTCCGGGGCGCAACCGTTCAATTGAAGAGAATCTGGATCTTTTCGCCAGAATGCGCGCCGGTGAATTCGAGGACGGCTCGAAAACCCTGCGCGCCAAAATTGATATGGCTTCGAATAACATCCACATGCGCGATCCGGCAATCTACCGCATCCGCCGCTTCCATCACTACCGCACCGGGGATAAATGGTGCATCTATCCGATGTACGACTTTGCCCATTGCCTGAGCGATTCGATTGAAGACATCACCCATTCGATTTGTACGCTGGAGTTTGAAATCCACCGTCCGCTGTATGACTGGTTCCTGGATGCGCTGGAAGTGAAAAAACATCCGCAGCAGATCGAATTTGCGCGGCTCAACCTCTCTTATACCATCATGAGCAAGCGCAAACTGCTGGAACTGGTGCAGAATAAGCTGGTCAGCAACTGGGATGATCCCCGCATGCCGACCATCTGCGGCTTGAGGCGGCGCGGCTATACCCCCGAAGCCATCCGCGCGTTCTGCGAAGTCATCGGCGTCACCAAATACAACAGCCTGACCGACATTGCGCTGCTGGAACACTGCCTGCGTGATGATTTGAACAGGAAAGCGCTGCGGGTGATGGCCGTTATCAATCCGCTTAAAGTCGTCATTGATAACTTTCCCGAAGGCGTGGTGGATGAACTCGATGCCGCCAACAACCCGGAGAATCCGGATTCCGGCATCAGAAAAGTTCCGTTCTCCAGGGAAATTTATATTGACCGCAACGACTTTATGGAAAATCCGCCGAAGAAGTTCTTCCGGCTGGCCCCCGGCCAGGAAGTGCGCCTGAGATACGGTTATTTTATCAAATGCGAAAGCATCGTCAAAGATGATGCCGGCAATATCACCGAACTGCGCTGCACCTACGACCCGGCAACCCGCGGCGGCAACGCCCCCGACGGGCGCAAAGTAAGAGGCACCATCCACTGGGTTTCCGTGCCGCATGCGCTGGAAGCCGAAGCCAGAATCTATGACCGGCTGTTCACGGTTGATAATCCGGGCAACGTTGAAGACGATTACCTGAATTATATGAATCCGGATTCGCTGAAAATAGAAAAATGTTTCATTGAACCGGCGGTCGCCAATGCCAAACCCGGCGATAAATACCAGTTTGAACGTCAGGGCTATTTCTGCGTTGACCTGGATTCCAAACCGGACAGACTGGTATTCAACCGCACCGTCCCGCTGAAAGATTCATGGTCCAAAATCCAGCAGAACGAAAAAGCGAATTAACTGCCTCGGACCGGCATCCGTCAGGATGCCGTCCCGGACATTTTGGACACCACTCCGGCTCATTTTGGACACCTTGTCTGCATAATTTTTCATGGGAAGTATGAGAATTATGGGAAGTATGCATGTATTTGACTTTTCCACAGTCCGTTGCGTTCCATTTTGAATCATCGGGGTCAATGAAGTGAATCATCGGGGTACAAAACTTACTTTTCAGGAGTCAGAATAATTGGAAAACAAACTGGATTTGAGTTAGAAATTCATTCTGAATTCTGGATTCTGTCTTCTGAATTCCCGCAAAACGCGAGTTTTGCAATTGGCTCATTGTAAATAAACTTGTTAATGCTAATTTGCTTTTAGAAATGCTTTCACTGAAAAATGCGCACGCTCAGCCATTTTATTTTAACTGATAATTATTTTCCAGAGGATAAAAGCATGAAAAATCTCAACTTTTCCATCGACAAAAACAAGTGCATCTCCTGTAATGCCTGCGTAAAAGACTGCCCTCGCGATATTATTAAAAATCCGGACGGCAAGATTCCCGGCATTCCACCCGAGCTGGCGGCAGACTGTCTTGAATGCCAGCATTGCCTGGCCGTCTGTCCGACTGCGGCGACTTCGATACTCGGCGTGTCCCCCGATGATTGTCTGCCGTTAACAATTGGAAGCCTTCCGACTCTTGCACAGGAAACCCGGCTGCTGCGCGGCCGCCGCAGCGTACGGCAGTTTCTGCGGCAAAACGTCAATTCCGTCCAGATCCAGGAACTGCTGGCAACGATTGCCAATTCCCCCACCGGCTGCAATGACCGCGCGCTCCGCTTCACGGTCATCGACGATCTTGCGGTAATGCAGCGCCTCCTTATCCGCCTGGTCAATCTTCTGGAAGTGGAGCTTAACCAGGGCCGCCTCGATGCGGAATCGTTTCTGGCGGAAGCCGTAACAGCTTACCGTAAAGACGGTACCGACAACTTTTTTCGCGGCGCCCCTCATGCGCTGATCGTCTCCGCCGGCCCCGCCGCCACGTGTCCGGTGGAAGACGCGAATATCGCGCTGGCCTATTTTGAACTGCTGGCACAGTCGGCCGACCTGGGAACCCTCTGGTGCGGTATGCTGAAGTTTGCGCTGGATGCGGCACCGGAATTGAAAAAATTGCTGAAACTGGACGGCGAACAGTATTTCTATACGGTGCTTTTCGGTATTCCCGCCGTACACTACGCCAGGACCGTTCAACGCGATAACGCAGCGGAAGTCCGTCGAATCGCCATTGATGAATTGTAAATAGTCATCCTCCAAAGCCTTGGCGAAGGCGGGCTTCTTGCTGCGGATGGCAAGCCAATTGAATATACATAATCGAAAGTACTAAACTCCCTTCAAAGCATTATAAGTAATTTACCGTCAGAAACTTTTTTTGAATGAAGAAAAGTCAACCTGTTTTTTTCATGCTCAAAACGGGACTTTTAAAAATAATCAAACTTTTTTTAATTTTATTGTTTACTATTTTTATAAAGATGATATAATATAGTTGTTGAGCTAGAAATAAGTAAATACAGGATGTATGAAACTTAAACATTAAAAATCTGATAAACATTTATTGAAAGGATTTGAATTATGAGCAATCAGAACTATCGCCATGAAACTATCGCATTGCATGCCGGACAGGTGCCAGATCCGACGACGTTGTCACGAGCCGTGCCGGTTTACCGTACTACAGCGTTTAACTTTAAGAATGCCGAACATGCGGCAAATCTATTCGCGCTGAAAGAATTCGGCAATATTTATGCGCGGCTGATGAACCCTACCAATGATGTGCTGGAGCAGCGGATAGCCCAGTTGGAAGGCGGCGCGGCTTCTCTGTCTCTGTCATCCGGCACCGCTGCGATCTTCTTTACGATAACCAACATTCTGAAACAGGGAGATGAACTGGTGTCGGCGAATAACCTCTACGGCGGGACGTTTACCCAGTTTGAGAGTATTCTGCCGCAATATGGCATTACCACAAGGTTCACCGCGGTCAATGATTTTGCCGCGGTGGAAGCGGCGATAAATGGCAAAACCAGAGCTATTTATATTGAAACTATCGGCAATCCGGTTTTAGACTTTGCCGATATCGAAGGTTACAGCCGGATTGCCAAAAAACACCATCTGCCGTTGATTGTCGACGCCACCTTTACCCCGCCGACCCTGCTGCGCCCGATTGAGCATGGTGCGAATATCGTGATTCACTCACTGTCGAAATGGATTGGCGGGCACGGCACCGGAATCGGCGGAATTGTCACCGATGCCGGCAACTTTGACTGGAGTGATCCCAAGTTCTCGCTTTATAACGAGCCGGACGGAGGTTATCACGGGTTGCGTTTCGCGCATGACCTCGGCGGTTTGAACCCTCTGGCATTTATTCTGCGCCTGCGGACGGTCGGATTGCGCAATGTCGGTCCGACCCTGGCGCCTGATGCGGCATGGATATTCATTCAGGGAGTTGAAACCCTGCCGCTGCGTATCCGCAAACACTCTGAAAACGCTCTTATTGCGGCAGAGTTTCTGCAGAATCATCCGGCAGTCGACTGGGTTCGCTATCCCGGCTTGAAAACAGACCCGGCATATCCGCTTGCCGGCAAGTATCTGAAGAACGGCTTTGGCGGTGTTGTTGTTTTCGGCGTCAAAGGCGGCAGCGCTCAGGCGGTTAAGATCATCAACAATATAACCCTGTTCAGCCATCTGGCCAATGTCGGGGATGCCAAGAGTCTGATTCTGCATCCGTCCAGCACCTCTCATTCACAGATGAGCGATGATGCACAGCGCGCTGCCGGCCTGCACCCTGAACTGCTGCGGCTTTCTGTCGGGCTTGAGCACATTGACGACATCATTGAAGCGCTGGATGCGGCATTGAAGCTGACAGTGTAATCAGGTTTTTGCGGTAGCGTAATCAAAAACCAGAACAGGCTTGCTGTATCTACTAAATCTTTATTCATTCAATAAATATTATGACAGATAAACTAAAGGATGTAATATGATTTTCAAACAAGAGCAGCAGTTAATCCGGATTACGAAATTTTCTATCTCAATCACGGTTTACTCCTTGTCATTGATTTAGAAAAATCTTTCCCAAGAAATTAATATCGTGCTGAAAACTAAAAACTTATACAATATTTCATATTTTTAAATTGACATTAATTACTTATTCAATTAATGTTCTTTATCGTTAAGCTAAACTATGTACGTAAAAAATACAATTTAAGGAGAAAATAAACGATGAGTAAAGTACCATTAGTCGGACAGCCGCAAGTGGCTATCTATCCGTCGCAAAGCCTGGAAGCCAAAGCCGCCCGCAATCTGGCTACTACTACTAAAACCGTGCCGCAATTACAGGGCATTACCCCGCGCTGGCTGTTAAGTCTGCTGCCGTGGGTGCAGGTTGAATCCGGCACTTACCGGGTAAACCGGGTAAAAGTGGTAATTCCGCCCGACGAACGCATCACTGCCATCATTGAACGCAAACATGCCAAGCTGGAACCGGAACAACTGCGCGCTTTTTCCCTGTTCCGTTCTCTGGATGAATCACTGCTTGAGCGGCTGGCCGGGCAGCTGACCAGCGAGAAAGCCGATGTCGGCCAGATTGTTGTTCCCGCCGGTGAATACGGCAGCAAGTTTTTCATCATCGTCCAGGGCAAAGTGGAAATCTCCGGCATTGGCGACAACGGTAAAAAAGACCGTGCCGCGCTGCTGGGAGCAAGCGATTATTTCGGGGAGCTTTCTCTGGGCGAAGCGCCCAAAAGCCAGGCGGTTGTCAAAGCGTTGACGAACAGTCTATTTCTGACCATCGACCACACCAAGCTGGAAGCATTGCTCCGTGACACTCCGGAGCTCCGCAAAGCGTTGATCGCGGCATTGGAAGAACGAGCCCAGCTGCGGGATATTGCCAATCAATACGGCGAAAAAGCGATTACCGTCAAACTGGGTAAACACGGCGAGGATGAAATTCCCGGCACTTTTGCCGATTACGAGGAAGATCCCCGCGAATATGACTTGAGCGTGCTGCAGAGCATCGTCAAGGTCAACACCCGGGTCAGCGACCTCTACGGCACTCCCATCGACCAGTTGCGCGAACAGCTGCGTTTAACTATCGAAAGTATCAAGGAGCAGCAGGAATGGGAAATTATCAATAATAAAGATTTCGGCCTGCTGACTAGCGCGGCCAAAGCGCAGCGTATTCCAACCCGCAGCGGCCCGCCGATTCCGGACGATCTGGACGAGTTGATCTCCCGCGTCTGGAAAAAACCGGCGTTTTTCCTCGCCCATCCCAAAGCGATTGCGGCATTCGGCCGCGAAGCCACCCGGCGCGGCGTTCCGCCGCCGACCGTGCCGCTGTGGGGCAGCGGATTCATAACCTGGCGCGGAATTCCGATCATTCCGTCAGACAAGATTCCGATTGTCGGAGCCAGTGAGCAGTCGGCCGGTAAAACCAGCATTCTGCTGGTGCGCGTCGGAGAAAAAGACCAGGGCGTGGTCGGACTCCATCATGCCGGCCTGCCGGGCGAACAACTGCCCAGCCTGTCTGTCCGCTTGACGGGAATCGACAACAAAGCCATCGCGTCGTATCTGCTCAGCCTCTACTTCTCGGTGGCGGTACTGACCGATGACGCTCTCGGAGTGCTTGAAAACGTCGACCTGGGGAACTATTATGAGTATCCAGACTTCAATGCCTGAACAAAATCCCGGCGGCTTGACGACTGCAGGATTTCCCGGATTGCCGGGAAGTCCGCTGGACGATTGTATGGTCGCCAGGCTTGCCAATGAGTTATTCAAAGAAACGCCGGCTGCTCCGCCAGCCGGAGAACAGCCGTTGTCGGCGGCATATACCGCCGCCCCGGATGCGCCGGGCATTGGCGGCGGACCGCTGACACCGGAAAGCTATGCTGTTCCCGCAACCGCCGTGCCGGACATATCCGGCTATATTACACCGGCGGGCAGTTTGGGTCTGCCGGGACAGACGCCAGGCTTGCCGGGAAACGTGCCGCAAGTCGGCGAGAACGGTTTTTTGAGCAATATCGGCAATGAAGTTGATCCTGGTTTCATTACTCCGCCGGCTCCCGCCGCCGAATCCGGAGCAGCGGAACCGGAGCAGGGCAAAGGGGCAGAGCAGCCATTACAGAAGGAAGATAATCTCTTCAGCAAAATTGATTTGCTCAGCCTGGGTTTAAGCGGAGTTAATCTTAGCGGAGCTCCGTTGACGGAAACTGGATCGCAATTCTATTTTCTGCCGTCAACAACGCCTGAGAAAGCGGAGCCGGAAAAGAAAACAGCGTACCAGGGTAGTGATGTCCGGCGCGATTTTCCGGCACTGCACCAGAAAATCAACGGCAAGCCGCTGATCTGGCTGGATAACGGCGCTACCACTCATAAGCCGCAAAGCGTCATTGATGCGGTGTCGCACTTTTACTCTCACGACAACTCCAATATCCATCGCGGCGCCCATACTCTTGCGGTGCGGGCTACAGATGCGTATGAGGGTGCCAGAGAGAAGGCGCAGCACTATCTCGGCGCCGGCTCGAAATCGGAGATTATCTTTACTAAAGGCGCGACTGAAGCGATCAATCTGGTCGCGCAGGCCTGGGGGCGGAAAAATGTCGGCCCCGGCGATGAAGTGCTGGTCAGTACATTTGAACACCATGCCAACATTGTTCCATGGCAGTTTCTGGTAAAGGAAAAAGGGGCGGTACTCAAGGTAATCCCGATTGACGATGATGGTCAGATTATTCTGGAGGAGTATGAAAGACTCCTTAATTCGCGAACGAAAATTGTCGCCATCGCCCAGGTTTCCAATGTTCTTGGAACGGTTCCGCCAATAGCTATTATGGCGCAATTGGCGCATCGGTACGGAGCAAAGGTGCTGGTTGACGGAGCTCAGGGAGCACCGCATCTGCCGACAAACGTATTGGCGCTGGATGCCGACTTCTATGCTCTGGCCGGACACAAGTTATTTGCTCCGACTGGAATCGGCGTGTTGTACGGCAAAAGCCAAATTCTCGAGGACATGCCGCCGTGGCAGGGCGGCGGTTCGATGATCGAATCGGTCACTTTCGAGAGTACGGTGTTCAATCCGCCGCCGGCTAAATTCGAGGCCGGAACACCTCCGATCGCCGGAGCCATCGGACTGGGTGCGGCAATTGATTATATCAACCGCTTCAGTATCGGCAGCATTGCCGCTTATGAGGAAGGGCTGATGTCATATGCAACTGCGGCACTGTCGACGATTCCCGGGTTAAGACAGATCGGCACTACGCCGGACAAAGTCGGAGCCCTGGCGTTCGTAATTCCCGGAATTAAAACGGAAGAGATCGGCAGGCACCTGGATAACGAAGGCATCGCTGTCCGCGCAGGACATCATTGCGCCCAGCCGGCACTAAAGCGGTTCGGATTGACAGCCGCTGTCCGTCCTTCCATTTCCATGTACAACACCACGGCTGATATTGACGCACTGGTGGCCGCGCTCCGTAAACTAAAACGTTAAATGCACAACCGGCGGACAGGAACCGCATTAATTGCCCGTAATAAACATTAAGCAAGGATTAACATGGCACGCAAAATCATAAACAGTCAGCATGCGCCGCAAACTATCGGTCCTTACGATCAAGCCGTATGGGCGGACGGCCTGCTGTTCCTTTCCGGGCAAATACCGCTTGATCCGGCAACCATGAAACTGGTTGAAGGAGATATCGGCATCCAGACCCGGCGGGTGTTCGACAATTTGCGGGCAGTGCTGAACAGCGCCGGCCTTACCTTTGACGATGTAGTTAAAGTCAATGTTTATCTGGCTTCAATGAAAGATTTTGCGGGAATGAACTCAATATATCAGACTCATTTCAACGCACCGTATCCGGCACGGTCAACGGTGGCCGTCGCCGGACTGCCGCTGGGAGCGCTGGTGGAAATAGAACTTGTGGCGAAAAAAATACGGGAGAATCATTGTGAGCAACTGGTATGATAATAATCTGAAGGCGATCGGACGTACTCCGCTGATCCGGCTTAACCGTGTGACCCAGGGTGCCAAGGCCATTGTTCTGGCGAAAATCGAAGGCCGCAATCCGGCGTATTCGGTCAAATGCCGCATCGGCGCGGCGCTGATCTGGGACGGAGAAAAACGCGGCCTGCTCAATTCCGGTAAAGAAATTATTGAACCCACCAGCGGCAATACCGGTATTGCGCTGGCATTCGCCGCCGCTTCGCGCGGCTATAAACTGACACTGACCATGCCGGAATCAATGAGCCTGGAACGGCGGCGGGTGCTGGCCGCCTTCGGCGCTAAACTGATGCTGACTCCGGCGGCGGAGGGCATGCAGGGCGCGGTCAAACGTGCCGAGGATATTGCCGCGTCATTTCCTGAACACTACTGGCTCCCGCAGCAATTTAAAAATCCCGCCAACCCGGCGATCCATGAGGCCACGACCGGACCGGAAATATGGAACGACACCGACGGGAAAGTAGACATCCTGGTGGCCGGGGTTGGAACCGGCGGCACCATTACCGGAATTTCCCGTTTCATCAAGAACACCCAGGGCAAACCCATTCTCTCCGTGGCAGTGGAACCGAAAGAAAGCCCGCTGATCACTCAGTTTCTGGCCGGAGACCAGTTGCGCCCGGCGCCGCATGGAATTCAGGGTATCGGCGCGGGATTCATCCCGCATACTCTGGATGTCACGATCCTGGACCGGGTGGAAACCATCAGCAGCCTGGAAGCGATTGAATTTGCCCGCCGGCTGGCGCAGGAGGAAGGCATCTTATGCGGCATTTCCAGCGGCGCCGCCGCCGCAGTGGCTGTGCGTCTGGCACAGAATCCGGAGTTTGACGGTAAAACCATTGTGGTTATCCTTCCCGATTCGGGTGAACGCTATCTGTCCACCGCACTTTTTGAACCTCCGGCGGAGAGCGGTGCCGCTGTAACCGGCGCTGAAAATACCTGGTAAAACGGCTTTGCCGGAAGGATCAACATGTTAGTCACCGAAACCGATACAATATGGGAGGCGATCCGCCAGGAAGCACTGCGGGAAACCGCCCGTGAATCGATGTTAGCCAGCTTTTTTCATGCGGTTGTGCTCAGTCACAGCACCCTGGAAAATGCACTGAGCTTTCATCTGGCCAGCAAACTGGCAAGCCCGGTGATGAGCATCATGGAAATACGCGACCTGATTCAGGAGGCATTCCGGGTAAATGTGGAGATAAAAACTCAATGCCGCCGCGATTTGCAGGCGGTGGTGGATCGAGATCCGGCCTGTAAGGATTATTTTGTAGTAATCCTCTATTACAAGGGTTTTCAGGCATTGCAGTGCTACCGGGTGGCGCACCATTACTGGAACAGCGGCAGAAAAGCGCTGGCTCTCTTTTTGCAGAGCCAGATTTCGCAGGCGTTTTCCGTTGATATCCACCCGGCGGCTAAGATCGGATCAGGAATTCTGATAGACCATGCCACCAGCATTGTAATCGGGGAAACCGCAGTGGTTGACGATGATGTGTCAATACTGCATGAAGTGACGCTCGGAGGTACCGGCAAACAGACCGGCGACCGTCATCCGAAAGTTCGCAGCGGCGCCCTGATCGGCGCCGGCGCGAAAATACTGGGCAATATTGAAATCGGTCGCGGTTCAAGAATCGGAGCCGGCAGCGTGGTGCTGCATTCGGTGCAGGAACATACGACAGTCGCCGGTGTACCAGCCAAGGTAGTCAAGGTTGGCAAAGCTCCTGACAATCCTGCGCTGGAAATGGAACAATGGGTGCCATCCTGGGAAATATAGGAATAATTTAATGATTAAAGACATTCAAATCAGCAATTACCGTGGCGATCTGTTACAGATCGTTGACCCGAGAAAGACTTTTGCCGATGTCATTCTGCCGGAAAAAACCCGGCAGGCGCTGGCCGATACCCTGATCCAGATTGAAAAACACCATCTCATTTTCGATACCTGGGGGTTAGGCGAACGCCATTCCACCGGCATCGGCCTGATTTTCAACTTCACCGGACCGCCGGGAACCGGCAAAACCATCTGTGCCGAAGCTGTCGCCAACCTTCTCGGCAAACGGCTGCTGACGGTCCGTTACAGTGAACTGGAAAGCTGCTGGGCTGGAGAAACCGGGAAAAACCTGGTGTCAGTATTTCGCGAAGCACGGCAGCAGGACGTGGTGCTCTTCTTCGATGAAGCCGACTCCATCGCGGGGCGCCGTTTTACCAACACCAGCCTCGGCTACGAACGTGAAGCCAATCAGGGCGTCAATATTCTGCTTCAGGAATTGGAATACCATGACGGAGTGGTAATTTTCGCCACTAATCTCTGGACTAATTTCGATCCGGCGTTTCAACGGCGGGTGCGCACTCATATTGTCTTCGAGCTGCCGGGACCGCGCGAACGCAAATTGATCTGGATTGCGCAAATACATCCGACGAAGACGCCGCTGGCTGAAGATGTGGATTTCGAGGCATTGGCGGAACGCTATGAAGTTTCCGGCGGCGATATTAAAAATGCCGTACTGAAAGCTGCCCATCTGGCTGCGGCGGAAGAAGGCATAGACTATGAAAAGCGCATTGCCCAACATCATTTCGAGCAGGCGATTCTCGGTGTCATCGAATCGAAGAAAGCCATGACGGTTAATCAGGAGGGATACGCCGCCGCACCGTCAGATGCTGCAGCTCATGATTTAGATTCCGGCCGGGACTCTCTCTCCAGCAGGAACGCCGAATTAAGCCGCGAACTGGAGACATTGCGCCGCGAGATAGCCGAACAAAGAAAGAATCTCTGAATCATGCTGGTAACTTTTCGATATTGGATGTTTTTATAAAACATATCGAATTCAGTATCCGGGTTCATACTATTTTTCCCGCAGGTCCATTCCTGTTACTTTCCCGCATTACCGGCCGGATAAATTCTATCAACCTGATTGATTTATTGTCCGCCCTGCTGTATTTTCATCATGCATCTGCTTCAATAGATGATTTAAGTTAAGGATATTGCGGGATGAGCGGGAATAATATCGAATTGCATGAAATCGATGCGATGGCGGCCGAAACCGGACGCGAACGCCGGGCGCTTATTCCATTGCTGATGCGCATCAACCGGCGCTGGAAATATCTGCCGCAGGAAGCGCTGGACTATCTGCCGCAAATCACCAGCCTCACTCCGGCGCAAATCAGCGGGGTTGCCACTTTTTACTCGCGTTTCCGGCTGCGGCCGGCCGGGGCTCATTTCATTCAGGTCTGCATCGGCACCGCCTGTCATGTCAAGGGCGCGAATGATGTTTTTCAAGCGTTCCGCAAGTATCTGGCGATAGCGGAAGGCGGCGATACCGACCCTGCCGGACTCTTCACGGTGGAAACCGTCGCCTGCCTGGGCTGCTGCATGCTGGCCCCGGCAGTCAGGATTGATGATGTTGTTTACGGCCAGGTCGAACCCGATAAAGTTGAAATTGTCCTGAAAGATTTCCTGGGTTCGCGCCAGATTGCCGACCAGATACAGCAGTCCGCCGGCGCTGAATTCAGCGGTGAAGTCAGAATGTGCAACTGCTCCAGTTGCGCCGCATCCGGCAGCAATGCTGTTTTAAACGAACTTAAACGCTGCATCGCGGAGCTCGGCCTGCCGGTAAAAGCGAAAGAGGTCGGCTGCACCGGAATGTCATTCCGCTCTCCGCTGCTGGAGGTGGCCGACGGCGGTTCCGGCAGAAGTTTTTATTACGCCAAAGTCAGCGCTGACGCGGTCCACAGCATCCTGACGGCGCACTTCCGGCCGCATGGCATGCGGCGCAAACTGATGGCGAAAGCCATGGCGCTGGCCGCCGAAATCCTCGGCAGCAGCCAGTCGGAAATTGTCTGCCGCTATGCCGTTTCCGAGCTTAATGAATTATGCGACTGCGGCGAGGAATCCGGCCAGACGCGCATCGTCACCTACTGCGCCGGAGAACTGGATCCGCTCGACATCTCGCAATATATCGATTTCAACGGCGTTGCCGTGTTTCAAGATGTTCTCCGTACCGCTCCGTCCAGCATTATCGAAATCATCAAAAACAGCGGCTTGCGCGGACGCGGCGGCGGCGGTTATCCGACCGGGCTGAAATGGCAGCAGACGGCAGGCGCGGAAGGAAAAAAGAAATATCTGGTCTGCAATGCCGACGAAGGCGATCCCGGCGCGTTTATGGACCGGATGCTGCTGGAATCCTTCCCGTACCGGATTCTTGAAGGCATGGTTGTCGCGGCTTATGCTGTCGGCGCAACGCACGGTTTTGTCTATGTCCGCGAGGAATATCCGCTGGCGGTGGAGCGTGTCCGGGCCGCCGTGGAACGCTTCCGTCGGCATAACTTGCTGGGACAGAATATTATGGGCAGCGATTTCTCGTTTGAGCTGGAAGTGGTCGAAGGCGCCGGGGCGTTTGTCTGCGGCGAGGAAACCGCGCTGATCGCATCGCTGGAAGGCCGGCGCGGCATGCCGTCGCTGCGGCCGCCATATCCTGCCCAATCCGGTTTTGAAGGCTTTCCGACTCTGGTCAATAACGTCGAGACCTTCGCCTCTGTTCCCTGGATTATTTCACACGGCGCGGAAAATTTCAGCCGCTACGGAACCCGATACAGCCGGGGGACTAAGACTTTCGCGCTGGCCGGAAAAATTAAACGCGGCGGATTGATTGAAGTGCCGATGGGCATGACGATCCGCGACATCGTCGAAAAAATCGGCGGCGGGGTGCCGGACGGGACTTTTAAAGCAGTGCAGATCGGCGGGCCGTCAGGCGGATGCATTCCGGCGGCAGAGGCCGACTCTCCGGTAGACTATGAAGAACTGAAAGAACTTGGCGCCATCATGGGTTCCGGCGGCATGGTGGTGCTGGACCAGAACGACTGCATGGTTGACATCGCGCGCTATTTTCTTAGTTTCACCCGGCGCGAATCCTGTGGCAAATGTACTTTCTGCCGCATCGGCACCGTCCGGATGCTGGCAATCCTCGACCGATTGTGCGCCGGCAAAGGCGTCAAGGGGGACATCGAGGAACTGGAACAACTGGGCAGGCTGATTAAACGCGGCAGCATTTGCGGACTGGGCCGCACCGCGCCGAATCCGGTGCTGTCAACCCTGCGGTTTTTCCGTCACGAATACGAAGCGCATCTTGACGGCAAATGCCCGGCCGGCAAATGCAAAGATCTGATCCGGTTTGAGATCAATAACGACTGCATCGGCTGCACTATCTGTTCACAAAACTGCGCTGCCGGGGCGATTGAATTCAAACCTTACCGGAAACAGCGCATCATCCAGGAGAAATGCGTTAAGTGCGGAGTCTGCCGCAAACTGTGTCCGCAGCATGCGGTGGAGGTGCATTAGAGACGGAGAAGGCAGTCAGGAGGAGTCAGAATAAGACAGAAGACAAGTAGGCAGTAGTAAAAAGATAAAAGCGGGAAACCGGGAATACGGGAATACAGCTCAACCACGAAACACACGAAAAGCACGAAAGTAATACAGAAAATGAAGAAATATAAATACAAGTCAGTGAATTTTTGCGTTACACGCAAAGCATTCGCTGACTCGTTTTTTTCGTGTCTTGGATTTTTTTCGTGCCTTTCGTGTGTTTCGTGGTTAAAAATGTATTTCTCTGTGCCTCTGTGTCTTGCTAACTCTCGGGTTAGTCCCGCGACTGCAGGATGTCTTTGTGGTTAAAGAGGAATTTCAAAAAGGTATGACAGTGAAACAATTTACGATTGAAATAGACGGCAAAGCAGTCGAGGTCAATGAAAATATGACCGTGCTTGACGCCGCCGTGGCGGGCGGCATCGAAATCCCGGCGCTCTGTTTTTCCCGTCAGTACGGGGCATGCAATACCTGCATGGTATGCGCGGTGCGCGATCTGGAGAAGGATATTATCCCGGCATGTTCAACGAAGGTCAATCCCGGGATGCATGTGGACGCCTCCGGCCCGGAAATCAGGGAATTCCGCAGACATGCGCTGGAATTTCTGCTGGCCGAACACGTCGGCGACTGCGATGCGCCATGCCGTTTAAGCTGTCCGGTATTTTTCGATGTTCCGGCCATGCTGCATAAAATCGCGGCAGACGATTTTACCGCCGCCGCGGATCTGATCCATGACGGCATGCCGCTGCCGCATCTAAGCTGCATGCTGTGCAAACGGCGGCCATGCGAAAAAGCGTGCCGGCGCGGAAGACACGACACGCCGCTTGAGATTGTCGCCACTCTTCATGCGGCATTAAAAACCAAAGATTTTCCGGCGGAAGAGCGCCCGCGGAAATATTCTGTCGCCGTGGTCGGGAGCGGCTGCGCCGGACTTGCCGCCGCCGATATGCTGAGCAAACGTGACTGCCGCTGCACCGTCTTTGAATCCGGCGACAAACCTGGAATGGAAATTGCCGGGTTGCTGGCTCCGGAAAATTTATGGCTGCTGGAAAATGAACTGGCCCGGCTGGCCGCCGCCGGTATCGAATTCAAATGTTCCGCTAAAATTATGCCGGAAGATATTGCCGGACGACTGCTTGAAGAATTTGACGCGGCGCTGCTTTGTGTCGGCAGCCGGAGTATGACGGCGTTCAGTCCTATATTAAAAACTGATGAAAACGGCGCGTTTACTAAGTTGCAATCTTTTATGACTTCCATTGAAGGCGTTTTCGCCGCCGAAGACATGGCAATCCATGCCAGCGGAATTCAGGCAATCGCCGACGGAGTTGAAGCCGGCCACGCCGTCATTTCCTGGCTGGAGCATGGCCGTCATTTCATCGCGGAAAACCGTTATGACCACCGTTTCGGCGAAGTCACTCCGGAGGATATGCAACAGTTCGTTGACGGGACTGGGAGCGTCAAAACCAAAGTGACGGATAATGCGGGCGTCGCGCTTGAAGCTTCGCGCTGCCTGCATTGCGACTGCCGGAAGTATGAAAACTGCCTGCTGCGCAAATACGCTTCCGGATATATGACGCAGCAAATCCGGATACCGTCGCAACGCCACGCGTTTAGACGGATAAATGCCGGAGACATCATTTACGAGCCCGGCAAATGCATCCGCTGCGGTATCTGCATAAAGATCGGGGAAGCTGTCGGCAAAGCCGTGGCTCCAGTATTTAAGGGACGCGGTTATGAGGTGGAAATGGGCGCGCCGCTAGGACATTCAATGACTGAAGCCCTGGAAGGTATCGGCCCGGAATGCGCCGCCGCCTGTCCGACCGGAGCGTTAAGCCGGAAGGGGTAAGGAGAGAAGTCAGGAGCCAGAAGTCAGAATAAAACCTAAAACCTGAAAGCTTGTCCACGAATTACACGAATGAACACGAATGAATATTTTGCTGTGAATTTGATTTTGCTTCCAAAAATCAAATTCACAGTAAGTGCTTCTGTTTTATTAGTGGCAATTAGTGCCATTCGTGGATAAAAAGGATTTCTCTGTGTCTTTGTCTCTGTGGTTAATAACGGATTAAAGGGATCGGATTAATGAATTGGATATTGCGGGTCTTGTTAGTAATCGGGGTTTTAGGACTGCTGGCAGGCTTTATTGTCATGCATAAAAAGGCTGTCCGGAAACCTAAAGTGAAAATTGCCGGGAAAGTACAGCCCGTTACCAGCTGGCCGTCTTTTCGCGGCGACCCGGAGCTTACCGGGACTTCCACCGCGCAACTGCCGTATAAACCCAAACTGATCTGGACTTTCAAAGCCGGCGAACCGGTTGAATCGTCGCCGGTAATTTCGCACGGCAAAGTCATTTTCGGCTGCCGCGACGGCAATGTTTACGCGCTGCGGCTCCGGGATGGCAAACTATTATGGAAATTCGCCTCCGGCTGCGCCGTCGAAGCTCCGCCGCTGATCGCCGGGGATAAAATTTATATCGGCAACCTCGCCGGAGATTTTTTTCAGTTGTTAATCACTGACGGAACAGTCGGCTGGAAATACAGTTGCGGCAAACAAATCTACGGTTCGGCCAACTTCTTCAAAACCGGCGACGGGCGTCAGGCCGTGATTTTCGGCGCTTATGACTTCCAGCTTCATTGCCTGGACGCTGCAACCGGCAGTCAATTATGGTCGGCGCCGACTAAAAATTTCATTAATGGCGCGGCGGCGGTATCCACGCCACTGCAAGTCGCGGTATTCGGCGGCTGCGATGCCGAACTCCGGATTGTTGACCTGAAAGACGGCATAGAATCCAGATCGGTGCATTTGAAATCCTATATTCCCGGTTCCCCGGCCATCCGGAACGGCATCGCTTATGTCGGAAATTACGGCAAAGAGCTCTGTGCGGTAAATCTGGCGGACGGCAAAATTCTCTGGTCTTATGCCGCCAAAGCGGAATTCTTCGCCCCGCCCGCAGTCACTGAAGAGCAAGTCATCGCCGGCGACCGCGCCGGAATACTGCATTTCATTGACCGGAACAACGGAAAAGAACTGAGACATTTTCAGGCCGCCGGTGAAATCAATGCCGGCCCGGTAATCTGCGAAAACAGCGTGGTAGTCGCAGACAAGACAGGAATTATATACATCCTCAACATGGATACTGCTGTCGAACGCTGGAAATACGAAACAGGCCTTCCAATAAATGCCTGCCCCGCAGTCGTCGACGGCCAAATCATCGTCGCCGATACCGGCGGCAATATCTACCTGTTCGCCAGCCCGTAGGCGGTAAAGAAAGATTCCTTTTTATCAGATGTAATTTCACTCCTCCTTAATATTTTTTCTTGAAATATTGCTGTTTAACAGCTATAATCTTATTTGGAAACAAGGAGTTTGGATTATGCCTATGACACTGGCACAAATTGAACATGAAGTTGAAATGCTGCCGCCAAAAGAGCAGGTAGTTCTTTGCAGCCATTTACAGGATCGCCTGGCCCCGCCGGTCAGTAAGCTGGACACCATCTGGGGCAAGGAAGCCCGCAAGCGCGCTCAATCTTATCAAACTGGCAAGAGTAAAGGCTATTCCGCAGATAAAGTGATTAAAGACTTGAAAGCAGAATTGGCGGCAAATTGATTTCTTCCATTACGTCCGCACGATGATCCTTCATGTAATCTTATCCTGCATATCCTGTCCATCCCTGTTAAATCATAAAGCCGGCCAGGCGACCGGCGCTCCCGGGTTTAGCTTCATTAACTTCATGCCCTTCATGGTGAAGCTGTATTTGCCTTTTTTCGTGCTTTTCCGCGTCTTCCGTGGTTAAAAAATAGATTTAACTGCTTCCTGTCTTCTATTTTTTGCTTAGGAGTCGTTCAAAAATAACTGGCACTTTCTACTGGTGTCTCGGGGGTACTTTCGGCTTTGCCGGTTCGTTACAAAGCTACGGCTTTGCTCCTCTCCGGTAATCCCGAAACTTCTTCCCGATACACTCAGTATAAAATACCACTTATTTCTTTACAACTCCTTAAATTTGTGGTATATTTCCCGGATATATTTTTTATTTGTGGATAATCTTATCAAGGACAAAGATGAATTCTGGTGCTACTGGCTGGCTGCTGCCGATACTGGGTTCCGCCATCGGCCTCGGCTTTTATGATTTGTGCAAAAAACATGCGGTACGCGATAACTCGGTGATGCCGGTACTCTTCTTCGCAACGTTGTCGGGCGCGGTTTTTTTCCTGTCCGGCGCGGTTGTTTCCGGACAGGCTATCGCCATTGCGTGCTGCGGCGGAGCGCACTGGTGGCTGATTATGCTGAAATCGCTGCTGGTCGGCTCCAGTTGGATTTGCGTATATTACGCCATGCGCGAACTGCCGATCTCCATCGCTTCGCCGGTCCGGTCCAGCGCCCCGCTGTGGACCTTTATCGGCAGCCTGTTTCTCTTCAATGAATTTCCCAATCTGATCCAGGCGATTGCGATGATAAGCATTTTCGGCGGCTACTATCTCTTTTCCGTCATGGGCAGGATGGAAGGAATTTCCTTCCGCAGCCACCGGGGGGTGCATCTGATTCTGCTGGGAACGCTGCTAGGGGCGGCTTCGGCGCTTTACGACAAATATCTGCTCGGCGTGCTTCATATACCCCGCAATACGGTGCAGTTCTGGTTTTCGGTTGATCTGGTGCTGATACTGGGGGCGGCCTGGCAGATTCGCCGGAAGGCGTTCGCGGACGGTCGGAAATTTGTCTGGCGCTGGTCGATTCCGCTGACCGGGGCGCTGCTGATCCTGGCCGACTGGCTTTACTTCTATGCAGTCAGCATTCCGGATACCAGGATTTCGATCCTGTCGCTGGTCCGGCGGTGCAGCTGCCTGGTAACCTTCGCGGTCGGGGTTTATTACTTCCGCGATCTTAACATCAGGGGTAAAGCGCTGGCAATGCTTTTGATTCTATTCGGGCTGCTTCTATTTGCGATAGCCCGCGGCTGACATTCAATGTAATCAACATTTCAGTAATCAGGGACGATTTTACGGCAATACCGGCTACATTATATCAGGATTTGCAACTTTTTTAAGGAAACACAAAATGACATTTTCGGAAAATGATTTTATCGTTGCGCCGCCGGATGAGCAGAAAACAAACAGCCGGAAGAAATCTGCTGCCGTACAGAAAACTTTTCCGTCAGTTGAAGCCGCCAGGGACGCCGTCCGGAAACTCCGGGCAAAAGGCAAATGTTCTGGCGAAGTGAAGATATGGATTCGCGAAGGCGTTTACAGTTTGAATGCAACCATGATTTTCACGCCGGAAGATTCAAATGCCTGTTATAAAGCATATCCTGGCGAAAAAGCGGTTTTCTCCGGAGGCGCTGCCATCGATAACTGGCAGGAATCGAAGCTTGCCAGCAAACGCCTCTGGACTGCCGATGTTTCCGGCATTATGCAGCGCACAGGCGCATTTAAGCAGCTTTTCATCAACGGCAGACGCTGTCCGCGCACCCGTTTTCCAAAAACCGGCTTCCTGAAGCTTGGAGATTTGACTCCGGAAGTCAGGAAGGAGTTGTTTGATGGAACAGATAAGGTAATTATCGAGCGTAAGAACGAACTGGCGCAGATCAAAGAATTTAAAAATGTCGACCTGATCGCGCTGCATTTCTGGATAGAGGAACGCCTGCCGGTGGAATCATTCAACCCGGAAACCGGGATCATCACCACTGCCCGGCAAACCAGATTCAGCGTTGCCGGCGATAATAACATCGGCTATCTGGAAAATGCCGCCGAAGCGTTCTCTGAGCCCGGGGAATGGTATCTTGACGAAGATAAAGCGCTGCTGCATTATCTGCCGCGCAAGCATGAAAAAATCAGCGAAATCAGCGCGGTTGTTCCGGTATTGAAACAACTGCTCCGGATCGATGGCGACCCTTATAAAAATAAATTTGTCGAAAATCTGAAATTTGAAAATCTGGAATTCGAATATTCCGCGTGGACTCAACCTGACTGGGGGGCCAAACGTTTCCATCCGGAGCTGCCGCGCTCAAAATGGCGGCTGAACAGTGCCTGCAAATGGAACAGGGAATCGGAAAAATCAAAGCTCTATGGCGCGGCGCCGCAGGGCGCGGTTGATGTTCCCGGCGTTATTTATCTGGAAGGCGCGAAAAACTGTGCAATTTCAGGCTGCGGGTTACGCCATCTTGGCTGGTACGGCATTGAGCTGGCCGACGGCTGTTCCGGCAATCAACTCACCGGCAACACCATCAGCGACATGGGCGCCGGCGGCATCAAAACCGGCGGAGCAAAAGACGCGGTCCATAAAAGTGCGCTGACCTTTGACAACATCATCACCGACAATCATATTTTCTCCGGCGGGCATGTATATATGAGCGCGCTGGGAATCGGCTTGTTTCACACTTTCGGCAACCTGGTCGCCCACAATCATATTCATGACTTGAAATACACGGGTATTTCCTGCGGCTGGGTCTGGGGATACGGCGATAACGTCACCCGCGAAAACCGCATCGAGAAAAACCATATCCATCATATCGGGGACGGCTCGCTGAGTGACATGGGCGGCATTTATCTGCTCGGAGTTCAACCGGGAACCAGAGTTGCCGGTAACCTGATACATGACATCAGGAAGTTTCATTACGGCGGCTGGGGGATATATACCGATGAAGGCAGCTCTCATATCATCATTGAAAACAATATCTGCTACAACCTTGACAGTCAGGGTTTTCATCAGCATTACGGAAGAGAAAACATTATCCGGAATAACATTTTCGTTTCCGGCAGAGAAGGCGCGGCGGCGCTGACGCAGGGCAATGGAAGAAATACCGGTTTCGAGCATCACGGGGTCAATTCCACCAGCGCGGCGACATTTTATAATAACATCTTTGTTACTGACGGCATGCCGTTCTTTTTCAACCCCAATAAAGCGAGCATGGCTTATTTGAAAAAAGAGTTTTTCTCTGATCTCAACCTGTTCTGGGATATTGCAAAAAAGAATATAATGCTTGGCGACGGCAACTTTGAAAAAATCGAAATAAAATACAGCCTGAAAAAATGGCGCAAACTGGGATTTGATTTAAGGTCGCTGCTGGGCGACCCCAAATTCAAAGATCTCAAAAAATTCGATTTCCGACTTAAAAAAAGCTCTCCGGCATTCAAGCTGGGATTCAAGCCGGTTGACATGAGCAACATCGGACCAAGAAAGGTTAACGACTCTACGGAACCCGTAGCATGACCGTGTTTTCCAGGAGAAACCCGAAAAGCAGAAGCGCCAGCGCCATGCCGGCCAGCATCGGCGCAAACTCTTTATAGTCAATGTACTTAGGCTGTTCTATTACGGTTTTTTCCATACGGTTGATTTCGTTCATGACGTTTTCGAGTCCGGCGGCATCGTAAGCCTTGTAGTATTTGCCATCAGAATATTCGGCAATATCCTTGAGCAGTTTTTCGTCGAATTCGCCTTTTACCGGAACGAACTGCAATCCGTCAAAACCTTGCCGGAGAACACATGCATTGTCACTGCCGATGCCGACTGTATAGATAACTACATCGCCGCTTTTAGCCAGTTTTGCAGCCTGTCTCGGCGTAATACGGTCGTCAATGTTATTGGCTCCGTCAGTGAAAAGCACCATGACACGGCGTTTTGAATCGGATTTTTCCAGCCTGCTGACGGCGCTGGCTATCGGCGAGGCGATATTGGTGCGGTCGCCGATTACGCCCGGGGCCAGACGGGTCATGTTGGCAATGAGCCATGCATGGTCCAGCGTCGGCGGACAGATATTATATGCCTGCTCGGCAAAGCCGACCAGTCCGATGCGGTCATTGGGCCGCTTTTCAATAAACTTGCCGATTTCCTGTTTGGCGGTTTCCAGGCGTCCTTTTATTTTTTCCGCCTTGATCTGATCATATAACTGCTGCCCGGGCTCAACACCGGGAGGGAGATCAAATGATTCCATGCTGCCGGAGAGGTCGATGGCCAGCATTATGTCTATGCCTTTAGCCTTGATTACAACCCGTTCAGAACCCTGGCGCGGCCGTGCCAGCGCGAAAATCAGCAGCGCCAGCGCAATCGTGAAAATCATGAACGGCAGCCGGAACGATGACGGCCTGCTGCCGCTGCTGACCGCCAGAAACGGTTTGGCCGTTGAAACGCGGATTGACGGCAGCGGTTTGCGCCAGGCATAAATGACCAGCGCGACAAACGGTATATACAGCAGGAGTATCCACGGATATGCGAAAAAAGTCATTTGGTGCCTCCTTTTTGATTGAGTTCAGCCGGACGGGTTTCGGCAACCAGCGCTTCGGCTTTGTCCAGCGCCACGCTTAACGTATGTTCGTCCGGCGGCAGTTTGGCAAATTTGACCAGATCGGCGGCCGTCATAAATTCCCGCAGGAACGGGCGCTGATTTTCCGGCAGTGCGCCGTCGGGTTTGTTAAGTTCGGCCAGAAATTCATAAGTGGTCTGCTGCGGAGCATTAATCCGGAAACGCTTTTCCAGATACTGCCGGACCACGTCGGTCAATTTGACGAAACAGGTTTCCACTTCGATTCTGCCCTGACGGAAGCCGATGCGGAGTTCCGCCAGTTCCAGCAGCGCGGTTTCCCACGGAGCCAGCACAACCGGGCCTTCTTTATGTTTTCTAAAGATGCAGTAGAGTATTGCAACCACCAGCAGCGCCAGAATAACCAGTCCGGCAATCCAGAGCGTCTTTTTCTGAGCAATGCCGGGGTCGGGCAGACGGGATGCCACCAGCAGTTCGCCGCCTTTCGCATTTTCCAGCGGCAGCACGTTAAATTCCGGCAGCCGGAAATCCATTCCAAGATCAGTGCTTTTTTCGTCATAACGGTTGAATTTGACGTCAAGTTTACCGGGCGGAATCAATCCGGTGCGGTAAGGCCGCATTTCAACAGCAATTTTCCACACAGAATAACCGATGCCCCATTGCTGACGGACGATTGACGGATCGGACAGCATAGTCGCGCCTTTGCCGACTTCAGCCGCCGCTTCAACCGGGCGGCGGTGCCACGGCAGCTTCAGCAGAACTGACGCTGTTACCGTATCTCCAAGCCTGCTGTCGCCGGGCGGCGTTATAACGATGCCGGTCAAATCCTGAACAGGAGCATTGACTCTGACTCCGTGCCAGTAGATGACGGTCGCCGCACCGGAAATGATGATCGCGACGGAAATTGCCGTCACCATCAGCGCGAACAATATTTTACGGGCTTTTCTATTATTTGTCATTTGCGTAAACCCATCTATTTTCGGTATTTCCGGTTACTGAAGAAAGTAACCAGCGGTTTTACATAATCTTCGCCGCAGCGTATATCAATGATGTCCACTTTGGCGCGGTCACAACTTTTTTTAATACTGTCGTGCATGCCGGCGGCGAAATGACGGAACTTTTCCAGTCCGGCATTTTTGCTGCCGTCGAAAGCCACATTGCGTCCGGTTTCGGCGTCTTCGACCATAACACTGACGCCGCGCGGCCAGGCCAGTTCCAGCGGGTCAAGAATCCGCACTGCGACCAGATCGTGACGGCGGTTGACAATTTTCAGCGATTTTTCAAAGCCGGCATTGTCAATCATGTCGCTGATCAGGAAAACCACGCTGCGCTTGTGCAATACCTGCATCGTGTTTTTTAGAACGGCATTGATGTCGGTGCTTTTGCGCTTAGGTTCGTAAGCCATCAGTTCGCGAATCAGACGCAGACCGCGGGTGCGGCCGGAACGCGGCGGCAGATACAGTTCGGTTTGATCCGTGAACAGCATCAGGCCGACTTTATCATTGTTGCGGATGGCGCTGAACGCCAGCAGCGCGGCAGTTTCGACGGCGCGTTCGCGCTTGGATTTGTCGCCGCTGCCGAAAGCTCCGGAGGCGGACACATCCACCAGCAGCATGACCGTAAGTTCGCGCTCTTCCACATACTTCTTGATGTACGGCGTACCCATGCGGGCAGTGACGTTCCAGTCAATATCCCGGACATCATCCTCCGGCGTGTATTCCCGGACTTCGTCAAACTCGATTCCGCGGCCTTTGAATACGCTGTGATAAGCGCCGCCGATGATTTCATCAACCACCCGGCGGGTGCGGATTTCGATCTTTCTGACTTGTTTTATGAGTTCAGAGGGCAGCATGATTTTTGCCTTCCAGTTAAACTTTTCGCTTGATCGGGGCTTGAAAACTAAGGCGTTCTCAGTTCGTCAAGCACCATTTTAATGACGGCGTCAGTATCCAGGTTCTCGGCTTCCGCTTCATAAGTAAGCATGATGCGATGGCGGAGAATATCGGGCGCGACGTCTTTGACGTCCTGCGGCACCACATAGGCGCGGCCTTCCAGGAACGCCGCTGCTTTCGCAGCCAGCACCAGGCAGATGGCGGCGCGGGGCGATGCTCCGTACTGGATGTAGTTGACCATATCGCCAAGTTTCGCTTCCGTCTGGCGGCTGGACAGTTCATTGTGCCGGGCCGGACGGGTGGCGATAGTGATGTCAAGAATATACTCGATAATCTTTTCGTCAATATAAATCTTGTCCACCCACTGCCGGGCGGTTTCAATGTCTTCGAGGCGGCCGACGGCGATGGCGCTGAGATCAACGTCCGGATGCGCCATGCGTTCGATAATCATTCTTTCTTCATCGCGCTTCGGGTAATCTATTCTGATTTTGAACATAAAACGGTCAACCTGGGCTTCCGGCAGCGGATAAGTGCCTTCCTGCTCAATCGGGTTCTGGGTCGCCATGACCAGAAACGGCTTCGGCATCAGCAGCCGTTCGCCGGCAATTGTCACCTGTTTTTCCTGCATACATTCGAGCAGGGCGCTCTGCACTTTGGCGGGCGCCCGGTTAATTTCGTCAGCCAGAACGATATTTGCGAATACCGGGCCGGGCTTCGTGCTGAAAGAATGTTCATCAGCATTATAAATGCGGGTGCCGATCACGTCCGCCGGAAGCAGGTCCGGCGTAAACTGGATGCGCGAAAACGATCCGTGCAGCGACTGGGCCAGCGTCTTCACCGCCAGCGTTTTAGCCAAGCCGGGAACGCCTTCCAGCAAAACATGCCCGTTGGCGATCAGGGCTAAAAGCAGGCGGTTGACCAGGTGTTCCTGTCCGACGATGATTCTTCCGATTTCTGTTTTGAGCGGCTGGATAAACGCTGCCACCTCGCGAATCCTCGACTGCAATTGTTGTATTTCGTTCTGTTGCATATTCATATCTCCTATGTGATTTATAAAAAAATTCACGCTTCTGCCGTTGTTAGACAAAGGTAATGCCAAAAAGTTCATTTTAAAACTATATTCTACTGATAAAAGCAAAAAAACTGCATAAAATTATTCAGACCGTTTGATATTAGTGCGCTTGAATCCGGAATTTTTTCAGGATATACTGTTATACTCTGCGCGGTTGAAAATTCATCCCGCGACTGCGGGATTGCGATCTTTCGAGTTTGGATTCGCGCTCTTCGAGGCCTTCGATACCACGGTATCGGCAGCCTCTCAGAATACGAACCAATTCTCAAAATCTACGCAATCTATAGTTGAATTTTCAGCCGTGCAGAGTATACATAAATCGATATATAACAGGAGTCTGATATGAAAACAGTTAAAGTGCAGGAGCTTTCGCTCGAAAAATTCAACCGGTACGGCTCATTCGCAAATCTGCGTGATCCGGAAACCGACAAACTTGGAGCAGCGCCAATCGAATTTTACCGGGACATGCTGCAACTTGATGTGGGACAGGCGCAGCCGTCTTTCTCGGTATGCAGGGTCGAAAAGCGGGCATTGATCGTCGATATCTCCGAATATCACAATACAACTTGCGAAGGCCTTATGCCGCTGGATGAAGCAGTCTATATCCATGTCGCGCCAGCAAACGGCGGAGACAAGGTACCGGTGGAGCAAATAGAAATCTTCAGGGTCCCGCAGGGAACGTTTGTTTCACTGCGCCGCGGGGTCTGGCATCATGCTCCGTTTACGGTCAGCGGCAAAGCTGCCAATGTGCTGATTGTGCTGCCGGAACGCGCGTATGCGGTTGACTGCGTCGTGCAGGAACTTGCCGCCAAAGACCGGATAAAAATAAGTCCCAAGTAAAATTAGCCGCCGGCTCGCGGATTCAAATCTTTTCCGCATTAAACCGGTTGGCTTTTCTGTCATATTTGAAAATATCCGTGCCGGAGGTTCTGAAAACCCTGACCGTCAGTTGTCCATTGTCTTCATTAAATTCAATCTTCTTTATCGCCGGTTTTTCATTGGTCTTTACCGGTTCCAGAGTGGCGGCAAAGCAGATGGAGCCGGTTTTCTCAGCATTTGACACGATCACCATCTGGCAGCGCTTGTTTATGTCCTCTTTCGGGCCGTCTCCTGTGAAAAAATTCAACTGTCCTCCGGCAGAAACATTCAGATAAGTTATAAACGACTTTTGCATGAATTCAAAGCCCGCCGTATTCATGGCGCTGCCGAGTCCGGCATTTTTAATATAATCGAACCCGGGACCGGTTTTGGAAATATCCGCGCCTTGGACCGGAGTCCAGGAAGTTATTTTCTCAGCTTCAAAGTGACATGTCCAGCCGAAAACGGACGGGGTTTTACTGTTTATTATATCCACAACCAGGAGGTAATCCGGCGTCAAAGCCAGCAGCCTGATCTGACTGACTCCGGAATATGCGTCGCCTGTTTCAGCGGCGGCGGCAGGGCATGCGCTGTCCGGGTTAAAGTAGAGCAGTCGTGAAGACTTTGCCCCCTGCTGGGGATTGAAATCAGTCAGCACCGCATTATGGGAGACTGTACCTTTATACCAGAAATTATGTATCGGCAGGCGGTAGGCCTGGCTTGCGGCGCGTCCTGGATCAACGCAGATTTCCTGACCGAATCCGAAAAGAATGAAACTGAGCATATCAAAATGGCTGTGAAACCCGCGATACGGGGCAAATGAAAGCACCGCGGTCAGCTGTTTGGGGCCGCTTGAACGCAATATCGCGTGACCGGCATCCTTGAACACGATACTGTTCAGCACGGGTGACGCAATATTTGCCGGCTCCAGCGGATTGCGGCCGTACTGGATGCTTTCCCAGCTTGCATATCCAGGAAGAATGGAGTCCATCTCCGGATCATGCAAGGCTGCCCGGGCTGGTTCTCCGACAGCGCTTTGCAGGACGGGACGGCTGTTCACGCTGTCCGCGAACCGCGGCAGCGTACCGTCCGGCATGGCATACAGGGCCGGTATTTTCAGCATTTTGACCAGTTGCGGCGTATGCCACAAGTCGATTCCGGCGGATGTCGCGCTTTGCGCGGTAAGTGCCAGCGCGGAAAGAGTGTAATAGTGATATGACATGCTGCCCTCATACCAGAGTCCGTCTTCGGTAACGGATATTTTCATCTGGTAATAAAAGCCGTTCTGCGGATCGTTCAAAGCCTTGTCGATCCACTCCGGCAGCCCGAACGCCACCCCCAGAGAGACCATGGCGGCATTATGCCAGGACTGCCAGTTATTTTTCCCTGCTTTGTTGAGTTCCAGGTTGCGCAGCAGCGGCAGAATGAGGCTGTTTTTTATTTTCAGCCGGTCTTCAGAAGTAAGCCCCGCGTAATTTCTGATCATGTCATATGCCGGGGTGATCGTTGCAGCCGCCTCCGAAGCCTCATTCAGTGTCTGCTCGTAAATATGCGCGCCGGACCTGGAGGTTGAGTTTTGTTTCACTCCGCTGGAATTATCATGATGCGGATATTTTTCATAACGCTCCGCATAACCGAGCAGAATACTTTTAGCATATTCCGCATATTTTTTATCACCGGTAGCCAGATACGCCCTGGCGCAAGTCAGCATGTTACTGAAATTCGCGCCGTGTTTTTTAGCATAAATACAATCGTCGTAGGGATATCCGGTGTATATTTTTTTACAGACTGGACACTGATGCTGCGCCGTGGACAGGGTTTTCAGGGCGCATTCGCATTTTGAGCACTGATACCATTGATTGTGCTGTCCGCCGCGCGGCGGAAAAACGACCGGATTTTTAATAACATCATCAGCTTTATTGACTATTTTTTCCAGCAGATGGTAATCCGTTCCGGTTTTGCTCCGCCAGGCGGTCTGGATGCGCGTTACTTCGTCTTTAGACATCAGCTTTAATTCCCCGATGTTTTCCGCGGTGACCATCCGGGCTCCGCAGACGATTAACGCCAGGGCAATACATTGGACGACAAGCTGCATTCTTATTCCTTAAATTCTAGGTTCAGACTCGGCATGTCCGGCTTCTTTATACAGGAGAACTTCTTCCGGTTCTTCGGGAGGAGCTTCCGGCGCCAGATCTTCCGGTCTGCCGGTGTCGCGGTAATGCTTCAAGGCTCTTTTAAAAGCGATCACGAAAACCATCGCCATCAGGCACATTACCAGGATGGAAAGCGTGACCAGCAGATATTTGCCTTTCGGCAGGTAGTTTTGAGTGACATTCAGATATCCGGCAGTGAAGGTTACAATCACCAGGAAAAAAGCCGGGACAGCCGTAATCCAGACATACTTCCGCTTGCCCATTGCCAGCAGCATTACGGAAACGATGAACAACGCACAGGCGGCCAGCAGCTGGTTGCTCATGCCGAGCAGCGGCCAGATCGTGGCGATATTGCCGGTATATACCAGATAACCCCAGGAAAAAGTAAATACCGCCCCGGTCACGATAATACCCGGAGTCCAGTACGGATTTAAAAAACGGCGGTCAAACTTGCCGAAAAGCTCCTGCAGCAGAAAACGCCCCGCCCGGGTGCCTGCGTCCACCGCGGTCAGCACAAACAAGGCCTCAAACATGATCGCGTAATGATACCAGTAAGACATTAATTTATCCATATACGGCAGCGACGAGAAGATGTAGGCCATACCGACGGCCAGCGATACTCCCCCGCCGGTTCTGCCTTGCAGATTTTCCTGAACTCCAGCCGAAAGCGCGTCGAGGTTTACCGTGGCCATGCCCAGTTTGGCGAAAGCCTCCGGCGCGGCATTGATCGCGAAATAATCCGCCGGCACCAGTACGCATGCCGAGATCAGGGCCATGAGCGCCACCATCCCTTCCATCAGCATGGCGCCGTAACCGACAAACGGAATATCCGCTTCAGTGGCGATCATCTTGGACGACGTGCCGGTGCCGATGATGGAGTGGAAGCCGGAAATCGCGCCGCAGGCAATCGTGATGAACAGAAATGGAAACAGCGTTCCTGGAATTACCGGGCCGCCGCCGCTGGAGAATTTCATGACCGGCGCCATTTTCAGTTCAGGCAGCACTACCAGGATGCCGACCGCCAGCAGTCCGATCGTGCCGATTTTGAGATATGACGAAAGGTAGTCGCGCGGACATAGGATCATCCAGACCGGCAGAACCGAAGCGATAAATCCGTAAAGCGGGATCGCGATTGCAATCTGATTCTTACTCAGCAGAAAGATCTTCGCCAGCGCCGGAACCGACGCGATATAATGCCCGAAAAAAACCGAAGCCAGCAGCAGCGCCACCCCGATTATACTGCCGCCTTTGACATCGCCCGGCTTGAAATACTGCATATACAGGCCCATAATCAACGCTATCGGAATGGAGGCGAAAACCGTAAATGTACCCCAGGCGCTTTCGGCCATGGCGTTTACCACCGCCAGCGCCAGCCCGGCCAGCGCCAGAATCAGAATGGACAACACCGCCAGGGTGGCGGCGACTCCGCCGGCCGGTCCGATCTGCTCGCGGGCAATTTCGCCCAGACTGCGTCCGCCGTGACGCACCGACGCAAACAGCACTGTCATGTCATGCACGCCGCCGCCAATTACTGAACCGATAATGATCCACAGCGCGCCGGGCAGATACCCGAACTGCGCCGCCAGAATCGGCCCCAGCAGCGGCCCGGCCGCTGCGATCGCCGCGAAATGGTGCCCGAACAGCATGTACTTGTTGGTCGCCACAAAGTCCCTGCCGTCGGCAAATTCAACCGCCGGAGTCGGCCGTTCAGGATCGATCCCAAGCACTTTATGCGCGATAAAAAGACCGTAAAAACGATAGCCAAGCGTAAATACGCATAACGCCACCATAATAAGCACCAGCGAACCCATATCCAAGCCTCCGGTTACAGAATAGTAAAAGACCCAGTTGTCAGTAAATAAAACAGTTAATTTAACACCTGCCGGACGCTTTGCAAAGAATAAACTCGCAAAGCCGCCGCCTGAACACAATGCCCAAAATCTCTTCGGGATATTTCGCGAGACTTGTCAAGTTTATTTCTTGACAGCTCCTTTGTGCGGCATAGCCCAATCAAGAATACGGCTTAACCACGAAATTCACGAATTAGAGGGTTTGTCAATCAAAACGGGTAAGTCCTGTTCAAATAACTCCGGAAATTACTTTTTGTCTTTCAGGTTTTTTGATGATCTGCCTCAGGCCGGATTAAAGCGCTTGTTTTTACCTTATTCACAGATTATTGTAATCAATGAGTTTATAATGTTTATGGAGGCGGACTATGATGGTCAGGTTTGTCTGCCGCAGTTGCGGGCAGAAATTTAAAGCAAATGAGGAATATGCGGGACAAGCATCGCAATGTCCGGCGTGCGGCGTCATGGTGCAAATACCTGTTGCTCCAGCCACTCATTCCGGCCCCATTCCGGTTGAGCCTGAGATCAAGCAGGATATCCTCAAATTCAAACCGGTGTTTAAAAAGAGCGAACCAGCCCATGAACAGAATATCCAGCAGTCAGAAGCTGTTCAGGAAGCGCCTAAACTCAAAATGAGGCTGCGCTCCAGTCCTGAATTCAAGGACAATGTTCCGCCGCCGTCCAGCCCGGCGGCGGCTGTTGAGCCTGAAGTTTTACCACAATTTAAACTGCCTGAAAATGTTCATCCTGCATCAGGAATAAAGCTGCCGCCAGCGCTGAAAACTCCCGCCGCCGCGCCAGCCGGACTGGCAAATCCTCCGGCGGCGGCGCCCAAACAGGCGTTTCCAGTTGGTTTCACCCCTGTAAGCCCGAAACTGCCGCCCGGCCTGACACTGGTTGGAGACGACGAGTCGTAAATCCTCAATTTAGTCTTGTCACGTGTGGAATCATCTTCTCTGTCATATTATATTACTGCAGATCAAACTTTAAAATATACAAATTAAGGAATCAGATTATGTTTATCAGGACAATTCTCTCCGGAACTGTATTACTTTCCGCACTCTCAATCATGGCTGCCGACTGGCCGGCATGGCGCGGCGCCAAAGGCGACGGAACAACAACTGAAGCAGTCAGCACATTCAGCGATGCTCCGCTATGGGAACTGAATGTCGGCAGCGGATACTCCGCGGTCTCGGTTTATAAAGGCAAACTGCTCACCGCCGGCAATAAAAACGATCAGGACATTATTTACTGCCTGGACGCCGCCACCGGCAAGGAGATCTGGAACTGCGCGATAAAATGCGCCGCCAATAAAAACTATCCCGGCCCGCGCGCCACCCCGGTAACCGACGGCAGCAATGTCTACATGGTCAGCCGTGACGGCGATCTCTCCTGTGTCGACCTGAACTCCGGCAAACTTAAGTGGAGCAAGTCCAGGCTGGCTTCCGGCAGTGTGAAAAATTTAAAGTGGGGCCTTGCGTCATCGGTGCTGCTGCATGACGGCATGGCGATTGTCAACATCGGCGGCAAGGGCATGGCCTTTAATGCCGCCACCGGCGAACCCGTATGGCAAAGCCAGGGCGAAGGCAATTATTCCACGCCAGTGGCTTTTTCATATAACAGCAAAAAATATCTCGCGATATTCTCTGCTGAAAAATTGATGATTCTCGAACCGCGCACCGGCAATGAAATCGCCTCTTATCCCTGGGAGACTAAATACAACGTCAATGCCGCCGATCCGCTAGTTCTCGCCGACGGCGCCCAAATTCTTATCTCGTCCGGCTATGGTCACGGTTCGGCTCTGCTGAACTTTGATGGTGTATCCCTGAAGAAAGTCTGGGAGAATAACAATTTGTGCAGCCATTTCACCACCCCGATTGTGATTGACGGCATTGTTTACGGCGTCAACGGCACCGGCAGCGGCAAGCTTTGCGCAATTAAGTTATCCGATGGTTCGCCAGTCTCACAGTCAAACCTGAAGTTCGGTTCATTTATTCAGGCCGGCGACAAATTTGTCTATCTCGAAGATGACGGCACGCTCAACTTAGTTAAGCCGTCTGCCGGGAAATTTGATGTTATCAAGTCTGTGAAGATTCCGAAAATGGGTTCCGCCAAGTGCTGGACAATGCCGGTAGTGGCGGATGGCAGAATTTACTGCCGCAACGCCAATGGCCTGTTAGTCTGCATTGCCGCACAATAAAGCTGAAAAAATATGGCCGCATGGGATAAAATCATTATCTGCTGCTGCTCCGAGCGCGGATGGATTATTCCGGAAAATATCAGGCTCTTATGCGCTTCCGCTAAGGCTTCCGGGATCGCAATAGAACTGCATGCCGATTTCTGCCGCGCTGCGGCGGAACATCCGGAAATACTCCGGAAGCTGACCGAATCCGGACAGATACTAATCGGCGGCTGTCTGAACCGGGCCATGAAATCTATCTTTGCCGCCGCCGGAGCTTCATTTCCGTCAAAGGTTCTTGATCTGCGCAGCGCGGTTCTGACTACGGAAAAGCTGCGGGAACTCGGACTTGAACCGGTTGATAAAGCCGATGCTGAAATCGCGCTGCCCGCCGCAGAGCCCGGCTGGAAAGCCTGGTTTCCGGTAATTGACCGGGAACGCTGCGTCAACTGCGGAAAATGTCTGGATTTCTGCCTGTTCGGAGTCTACGAGTTTGACGCGGAAAAGCGGGTTCAGGCGGCCAATCCGGCCAATTGCAAGAATAACTGTCCGGCCTGCGCCAGAGTCTGCCCGCGCGAAGCGGTCATATTCCCGAAATACAAAGATCCGCCGGTAAACGGCGCTGAGGTTGATGAAAAGGCGACGAGGGAAGAAAATCCTTTCAATGCCGGGGGCGGCGATGATTTATACAAAATGCTGGCGGAACGCAAAAAATTAGCCCGGAAATTGTTCCGGGACAAGGACGCTGAAAAGTGATTGAAAGAATAGCATACCGGCTGTTAAGGGAGACCTCGCCGAAAATTCTTTGGAAGTTCGCCTGGAATTTCGGCTGGAAAAGCATGCGCTCGGTGAACGCGTTCAAGCGCCGTTTGAAACACGGTGATTTTTTCCCCGCGTTTATGGTGATATCGCTGACCAACCGCTGCAATCTTTCCTGCCAGGGCTGCTGGGTGTCGCCGACCGATCCGCCGCGCGAACTGTCGCTGGAACAGGTCAACAACGTGATTAACTGCTGCAAAGCCAAGGGCTCATATTTTTTCGGGCTGCTCGGCGGCGAACCGCTGCTATACAAAGGCCTGCTGGATATCATCGCCGCCCATCCGGACTGTTATTTTCAAGTCTTTACCAACGGGCTGCTGCTGACGGAGGAGATCGCGCAGGCGATGCGCCGCCTCGGCAATGTCACTCCGCTGATCAGCGTGGAAGGCCTTGAGCAGGTCAGCGACATCCGGCGCGGCGGCAAAGATGTTTATAAGCGGGCGGTAAACGGTGTCGAAGCCAGCGCTAAAGCGGGGCTGGCGACCGGCGTCGCCGCCAGCATCTGCAAATCGAACTTTAAAGAACTGGTCAACCGCGCTTTTGCCGAAGACCTGATCCGGCGCGGCGTTCATTATCTCTGGTACTACATCTACCGTCCGGTCGGCCCCAGGCCGACGCCGGAACTGGCGCTGGACGAAGAGCAGATTATCGAACTCCGCAAATTCATCGTCAACCTGCGCTGCGAAGTTCCGCTGATAATCGTTGACGCCTACTGGGACAAAGACGGCAAAGCATTGTGTCCCGGCGCAGTCGGCCTCAGCCATCATATTAATTCCGCCGGAGATATTGAATTCTGTCCGCCGCTTCAGTTCTCAAAGGACAACATTGGAAACGGCGCGGATCTGTCCGCCATAATCGCGAAGTCAGACTTCCTGGCGTCTTTCAGAAAAATGGCGGCGGACGCAACTCGCGGCTGCATTATCATGGAAAAGCCGGAATTGATGAAGCTGTTCCTGGAGCAGCAGCAGGCGGACGACAGCAGCGGACGCGGCTCCGGTTATGAAGAACTGGCCGCCATGCAGCCGACGCCGTGCCATCATCTGCCGGGCTGCGAGATTCCGGAAAAACACTGGGCTTACCGTTTCGCCAAAAAATACTGGTTTTTCGGATTCGGTGCTTACGGCTGATTTCATTAAAAGAAGGGTTAAATTATGCCGGACATACATGAAAATAAGCAGGCGGACGCGACAGACGCCATGATTCCGCCCGGCTCCGGTGAACGCGTACAACTCGTTGCGCAAGTTGCGGCATTTGTTGCGGAGCACCGTCTCAATCCGCCGTTGTCGCTGGAGGAGCTGGATGAATTGTCGCTGGAGATAATCTCCTCCTTCAAGCTGCCGCAGCAGTACCGGAAATGGCTGATGGTGATAATCAATAATGAAGTCTGGCGCGACACCGTCGCGGCCATACCGCGCGAACGCCGGATGCTGATGCTGCCGCAATGTCTGCGCGATCCGGCGGCCTGCGCTTCGCCGGTGGATAAGCTTGGCCTGATTTGTCAGGGCTGCGGCAGCTGCGTTATCGGCGGCCTGGAAAAAGAAGCCGAAGACCTCGGCATTATGACCATGGTGGCCGAAGGCTCCTCGCTTGTCGCCAATCTGCTCGATTCCGGCCAGCTTGACGCCGTAATCGGCGTCAGTTGTCTGGAGGCGCTCGAAAAAGCGTTTCCGTACATGGTCGCCCATGCCGTGCCGGGCATTGCGATACCGTTGACTCAGGCGGGCTGCGTATCCACTTCGGTGGACGTTGAAATGATCCGGCAGGCGCTCTATATGACCGCCCCCGGCGACTCTTCTTCGATCAATCTCGATGCGCTGCGCAATCATGTGAAGACCTGGTTTATGCCGGAAGCGCTGGAGGAACTGCTCGGTCCGCCGGTCGGATCGGCGGAAATTGTCGCCAGGGCGTGGCTGGCCGGAAACGGCAAGCGCTGGCGTCCGTTCATGGCCGCCGCCGTATATTCCGCGCTCACCGGCAATGCTGTTCCGTCCAGAGCGCTGCGCCAGGCCGCGCTGGCGGTCGAATGTTTTCACAAAGCCTCATTGATCCACGACGACATCGAAGACGATGATGATTTCCGTTACGGCGAGGCCGCGCTGCATAAAAGCCACAACCTGCCGGTGGCGCTGAACGCCGGCGATTCGCTGCTGGGCGAAGGCTACCGGCTGCTGGCAATGTGCGATGTGCCCGATGCAATCCGTTCAAGAATGTTCACCGTCGCCACCGGCGGCCACCGCAATCTGTGCCGCGGACAGGGGGATGAACTGGAATGGCGACGCAACCCGACCGCGTTGCGGGTGTCTCAGGTGATTGAGATTTTCCGGGGAAAAACCTCGCCGGCATTTGATGTCGCCATCGTCCTCGGGGCGCTTTGCGCCGGAGCTGACGATGAACTCTGCGGTCACCTTAAATCATTCAGCGATTCGCTCGGAATTGCCTATCAAATTAAAGATGACCTGGATGATTTTCAGAATGAGAATGGCAATTCCGACGCTTTTGCGCTGCGCCTTTCCGTAATCCTTGCCGCCGCTTGCGAAAACGCTGACGGCGAACTGTTGATCCGGAAGCTGAACGGCTGCAAATCCATGGCGGAAGTCAATGCCGTGCTCGCGACGGAGGCGGATGTCGATAAAGCCACAACCAAAGCCCGTCAGCTGCTTGAACATTACCGGAACCAGACGGCCAGGGCGTTGCGTCCGGTGACCCATTCCGGATTAAAGCGCCTTTTATTCAGGATCGCAGGAAGGATTCTTCAAAATGTCCCGAAAGACAGTTCCTCACTCAATTGAGATTTTCGAGACGCTGTCTCATGCATCCAGCCTGCTTCATCCGGAAGCGATGGATGCAATCGGCGGCTATATCCGCAGTCAGTTATGTGCTGACGGAGGGTTTGCAGACCGCAACGGCGACAGCGATTTATACTACACCATGTTCGGACTCTCCTGCGCCGCCGCTTTAAACCTGAAAATACCTTGTGAACAGACCGCCAAATTCCTTGACCCCTTTCAGCCGGAAGCACTCGATCTGATTCACCTGAACTGCCTGATTAAATGCCGCGCCGCGATAAACTTGCTCCGCAACCCCGCGCTGGCTTCAATCGCCGGACGCTTCGCAGCCCTGCGCAATTTAAGCGTTGATTCCGCCGCAAAAACCGCCGTCAAGCGCCTGCTGAATGCGGATGACGGCAGCAGCGCCTATGACTGGTTTCTGCGCCTGAATGCCGCGCAGGATTGCGGCTTGAAGCCGCCGTGGAACAGCAAAGCGATGGAGTCGCTTGAAGCCTGCCGGAAACCGGGCGGCGGTTTTTCCAATCATGCGGAGATAGCCACTCCGGCGCTGAACGCGACAGTCGCGGCAATTCTGTTCAAGCGCCAATTGACCGGCGAAAGTGATGTTCCGGCGCTGAACTGGCTGGCTGGACAAATCGCCTCATCCGGCGGATTTAAAGCCGCGCCGGAAACGCCGCTGCCTGACTTGATGTCAACCGCCACTGCATTATTCACCCTTAAAGTCTGCGGCAGACAGACAGACGCGACCCGGCAGTTGAGCCGCGGTTTCATCTTTGACCACTGGCGGGAATCCGGCGGTTTTTCCGGAAATATCATTGATAATTGCTGCGACTGCGAGTATACTTTTTACGGCCTGCTGGCCGCTGGAGCAATTACATGAACAATATGCAGAAAATTTTACTGTTTAATGCATTGAGGCTGGGCGAGGACGCTTTAAAGAAGCAGCGTCACGCCGACGGCCTCTGGCGCGGCCGTCTTTCCTCCAGCGCCGTTTCCACCGCCGTGGCGGCGTTTGCCCTGGAAACTGCCGTACTGCATAAAAACCGTTTTGCGCAGGAGGAAAAGGACCTGGTGGACGCCGCGGTTAAATGGCTGGCGGATCATCAGAACAAGGACGGCGGCTGGGGGGATACTCCGGACAGCCCGTCTAACCTGAGCGCGACATTGCTGGCGCGCGGAACCCTGCGCTGCCGTAATGAATCTTCTGAAGCTAACAATGCGCTGCTCTGTTCTTCAGACTGGCTCACCCGTAACATCAACGGCTGTTCGCCTTCGGCAATCCGGAACGGCGTGCTGGAGTTTTACGGGAAAGACCGGACTTTTTCAGTACCAATCCTGACCATGTGCGCACTCTCCGGGCAGCTGGGTGATAATGGTTCGCAATGGAGCAATATCCCGCAGCTGCCGTTTGAACTGGCGGCGGTTCCGCAGCGTCTTTTCAACTGGCTGAGGCTGCCGGTTGTCAGTTATGCCATACCGGCCTTGATCGCGGTCGGGCTGGTCCGGTTCCGCAACGCCGGAAAAGGCTTCTGGCCGTTGAGTTTTATGCGGCGGCTGGTCACGCCGCTGGTGATGCGCAAACTTTCCGGAATGCAGCCGGAGAACGGGGGGTTTCTTGAGGCCGCGCCGTTGACCGGTTTCGTCGCCATGTGCCTGGCGTCAGCAGGATTTGCCAACCATCCGGCGGTCAGCAAAGGCTTGCAGTTTCTTACCGCAACCATCCGGGAGGACGGTTCCTGGCCGATAGATACTGATTTATCTCTTTGGTTAACAACTCTATCCGTTAAAGCCCTGGATATTGACGGAGAAATGACGACGGATGAACGCGCAAAACTGGCGAATCTGATAAAACAGCATCAAACCGCGCGGATTCATCCTTTCACGCTGGCCCGCCCCGGCGGATGGGCCTGGACCGACCGGCCCGGCGGAGTTCCGGACGCCGATGACACCGCCGGAGCGCTGGTGGCGCTGTCAATCCTCCAGCCGGACAATTATGATTCAAAAGTGTGCGCCGGACTTGAATGGCTGCTGCGGATTCAAAACCGCGACGGCGGCATTCCGACTTTCTGCCGCGGCTGGGGACTGCTGCCCTTTGACCAGAGCTGCCCGGACATCAGCGCCCACGCCTTGAGAGCTTTACTGTGCTGGCAGGACAGCGTTTCTCCGCGTATGCGGGAACGCATTCGGCGGGCTGTTTCCAGAATAGAAACATATTTGCTAAAATCCCAGCGGCAGTTCGGCTCCTGGCGGCCGCTCTGGTTCGGCGACCAGCATCATCCCAAACAACTTAATCCAGTTTACGGCACTGCCATGGTGCTGAAAGCACTGAAAACATGTCCGGAAAAATCGCCGGAGATGATTTCATCCGCCATTGATTTTCTGTTGTCGGCACAGAATCTCGACGGCGGCTGGGGCGGCGCCGGTAAACTGCCGTCAAATCTGGAATGCACCGGAGTTGCGGTTGATGCGCTGTCCGGTTTTCCGGATACTGAAGAACAAGTCCTGAGCGGCGCTGTTTATATCGCTGAAAAAATCACCGCCACAGCCGACAGCATGCCTGAGCCAAGCCCGGTCGGGCTTTATTTTGCCTCGTTGTGGTATGAAGAGCGGCTTTACCCGCTGCTTTTCACGCTACCCGCGCTCCGGGCGGTTGTCGCGTCAATAAAAGACAAAACTGATGACGGAGAATCCATTTGCGGACACTGATTATCATCTCTGCGGCAGTTATAATCGCCTCGGCAGCGGCAGTCGCCGCATTGTTCTGGTGGCTGGACCGCCCCGTTCCGGAGTATGTTACGCCCGGACTGCCGGGGCAGGACAACGCGCCGAAAGAAAGAGTCCGCGGCGATAAGGCGGAAATCGGCAAGTTTTTCAAGAAGTTCTCTGATGAATATGACCACAGCCTTACCGGGGAATGGAGCCGGTTCCGCGGCGGAGCCTCTTCAAACATCTGCAATGACGGCATTCCGCTGGCCGACGCCTGGCCCAGGTCGGGGCCGCGCATTTTATGGAGCCGGAAACTGGGCGAAGGCCATGCGGCGGCGGCAATTTACAAAGGCAGGGTCTTTGTGCTGGATTATATTGAAGAGATTAAGGCCGATGCGCTCCGGTGCTTCTCGCTGGACGATGGCCATGAGCTTTGGCGCAGATGGTATACCGTGGACGTTAAACGCAATCACGGCCGTTCCAGAACAGTTCCGGCGGTCAATGAAAATGTCGCCGTCTCCATCGGGCCGAAATGCCAGGTGATGTGCGTCAATTCCGCTAATGGCGATTTCCTCTGGGGGATTGACCTGGTTGCGGAATACGGCTCCACAATACCGCAATGGTACACCGGGCAGTGTCCGCTGATTGACGGTTCCACGGTGGTGCTGGCTCCGGCCGGCAAAGATGCGCTGATGACAGGCATTGACGCCGTTTCCGGCAAAGCGCTGTGGAAAACCCCGAATCCATCCGGCTGGAAAATGTCCCACTCTTCAATAATCCCGATGACGTTTGACGGACACAGGATGTATGTATATTGCGCCCAGGGCGGAATTGCCGGAATCTCGGCGGAGCCGCAGGACGCCGGGAAAATCTTATGGGAATGCTCCGCATGGTCGCCGTCGGTGGTCGCGCCATCCCCGCAGCAGCTTCCGGACGGAATGGTTTTCGCCACCGCCGGTTACGGTTTCGGCAGCGTAATCCTGAAAATAAAACATGAAAATAACGGCGCGTTTAAAGTGGAAATCGTCAGGAGTTTCAATCCGCGGCAGGCTCTTTCGCTTGAACAACAGTCTTCCATACTGTACAATAATACAATATACGGTATTCGCCCCAAAGACGCCGGCGACGGCCGCTGTCAACTGGTCGGGGCCGTCCCCGGCAATATTGCCGAGTTTGTTTATTCCAGCGGCCGGGAATTGAGATTCGGCCTGGGGCCGTTCATCATTGCTGACAATAAGTTTTACATCCTCGACGATAACGGGGCGCTGACCATGATGAAAATTGAAGGCGCGGAAGGAAAAATTCTCGGCAGTCACCGCATCATCGACGGCAATGACGCCTGGGGGCCGCTGGCCGTCGCCGACGGCAGGATGATTTTGCGCGATTTAAACCAGATGGTATGTATTGATCTTACGGGAAAAATCAAAGATCAGCAGGAGGTGAAGAAGAATGGAAAAGAATGAATATCGGGAGGTCAGGAAGGCGGTAATGCTGGTTTCAGCGGCAATCGTGATCACCGTTTTGACGATAATCCTGACCCGGTCGGATGCGTTGCGCAATCCGGTCAAGCCGTTATCAGCCGCGCAACCGGCAGTGGAATCTGACGGCGGATGGCGGGAAGTCTCCGGAATCAAACAGGAGAATAATGAGTTCAGCGCAGTTGCGGTTGATGACCGGAATAGAATTTATGCCGGAATGAAATCCGTCAAAGACGGAAGTTTCCATCTTGCCGTTTTTGACCGGAACGGGAAGCTGCTGGAAACGATTCCGGTTGATGCGCCGGCATTGAACATGGCAGTAAGCCCGGACGGAACCATATATGCCGCCACGGAAAATCAGATCTCGGCAGTTTCATCCGTCAGCGGCAGCCGTCAGATTAAAAAATGGCCGCCTTTAAATAATAAAGCTATTTTGACTTCGCTGGCGGCGGATGACAAAAACATTTTTGCCGCTGACGCAGGAAACCGTCAGATTTATGTTTATGGTTATGACGGGAGGCTGATCAATACCGTAAAAGGAAATGACGGATTTAGAATTCCAAGTCCGTCTTTTGATGTTGTCTCCGATGGCGGCGGGTTCTGGGCGGCAAATACCGGACGGCATCAACTGGAGAACTACACCGCCGCCGGCAGATTTATTGCAATGTGGCAGGCCGAAAAAGATAATGCCTTTTACGGGTGCTGCAATCCGGCGCACTTTCAATTGATGTCAAAAGGGCGTATTGCTGCTTCCGAAAAAGGGCTCGTCCGCATCCGGGTTTTCGGGCCGGATGGAAAACTGGAGTCCGAAGTATGCGGACAGGACGCGTTTGAACCGGGCTGCGCTTCAGGCCATAAAATCGCGGTGGACAGCAATGACCGCATAATTGTCCTGGACCCGGCGGAAAAAGCGCTGCGGATATTTGTCCATGAAGATAAGAAAGGCAATGTTAAATGAAAGACACCGGCAATAATCATGTTCCGGATTCAAAATCGCGGCGCGACTGGATGCTGCTGGCCGGCAGAGCCGCCGCCGCCGCCGCGCTTGGATTCGGCGGCGCGCTGCTGCTGCGCAGAAGCGGAAGCTGTCCCGACGGATCGTGTTCTGCCTGCCCGGAACAGGGCGGCTGCAAAAAGCCTGACGCAGACGCATTCCGGAAACAGGTTCGCCGCGGAGGAAAGAAATTATGAGCGAAGAAATCAAACCGGACAAGCCATCCGGCCTGTCGCGCCGGAGTTTCCTGAAAATATGCGGCGTCTCCGCAATCGCGCTGGCCGGGTCGGCAATGGTGTTCAAGCGCAAAGAGCTTGTTGGAACCGTATGGCAGCTTGATCCGGAAAAATGCATCCAGTGCGGCAGATGCGCCACTGCCTGCGTCCTTACTCCGTCGGCGGTCAAATGCGTTCACTGCTATGCCCGCTGCGGCTACTGCGATCTGTGCAGCGGCTATTTCGTCCAGAAACCGGTGGCGCTGGATACCGGAGCCGAAAATCAGCTCTGCCCGACCGGGGCGCTGAAGCGCACATTTATTGAAGACCCCTACTTTGAATACACGGTCAACGAGAAGCTCTGCATCGGCTGCGGACGCTGCGTTAAAGGCTGCGCCGATTTCGGCAACGGGTCGCTGTTTCTGCAGATACGCCATGACCGCTGCAAACACTGCAACGAATGCGCCATCGCCGCCGCCTGCCCGGCCAATGCGTTTAAACGCGTGCCGGTCACCAACCCTTATCTGATGAAGACTGACGCGCCGGGAGGCAAAAAAGCATGAACATACTGCGAAAAATGTCCGCCTGCCTGGCGCTGTTCTTTGCGGCAATGCCGCTGCTGACGGCTCAGAACCGCTTTCCGAAACCGGATTTTACCAACGGCTATAAAGTTCCGGAATTGAGTCCGCTGCCGTCCGCCGCCTCGCCTTTGGAACGGGCAATGCTGACAGTGGCGCCGTATCTGCAATACGCCGCGGTGGCCATATTGCTGATCTTCCTGCTGCTGTCCTGTTACCTCCTGTACCGCAAGCGTTCGCGCCGGGGTGTTCTCGTGCTGGCGCTGGCGGCAATCGCCTTTTTCGGCTTCATCATCGGCGGCTGCATCTGCCCGGTCGGTTCCATCCAGAATGTTGCCGCCGCCATCTTCAACCCGGCGTTTCCAATCTCGCCGGTCGTGCTGGGAATTTTTCTGCTGCCGCTGTTCTTCGCTCTGTTCGCGGGGAGAGTTTTCTGCGGTTCGGTCTGTCCGCTGGGTACAATTCAGGAGGTCGTCAATTTTTATCCGCTGAAAGTGCCGCCGCTGATTGACCGCATTCTCCGCACTATCCCTCTATTCTATCTCGGCTTCGGGGTGCTGTTTGCCGCCTCCGGCATCGGTTTTATCATCTGCCGGTTTGACCCGTTTGTCGGATTTTACAGAATGTCCGGACCTTTTTTCATCCTGACTGCGGGCGGCGGACTGCTGCTGCTCGGGGTGTTCGTGGCGCGCCCCTACTGCCGCTACCTGTGCCCTTACGGCGTATTGCTGGGCTGGCTGTCCAGGCTTTCATCCCGGCGGGTGTCCATCACCCCGGATGAATGCATCCGCTGCCGGCTGTGCGAAAAAGCCTGCCCGGTAGACGCGATCATGCCGCCGTCGCCGCCCAGCCAGGACCGCGAACCCATGCGCAAATCGCTGCGCCGGATAATACTGCTGCTGATACTGCTGCCGCTGACAGCGGCGACTTCGGGAGTTACCGGATATTTTCTCGGTAATCCTGTCAGCCTGCTGCACCCGGAAGTCGAGCTTTACCGCCAGGTCAGCGCCGAACTTGCCGCCGGAGAGCGTCCGCAAACCGACGAAACGCTGGCTTTCCGTTCATCCGGAACCCCGGTCGCGGAACTTCAGAAGGAAGTCAGCGCGGTGGTCTCGAATATCCGCCTCGGATCCTGCCTGCTCGGAATATTCCTGGCGCTGGCGATAATGGCCAGGCTGTTTAACTTCTCCAAGCGGCGCGAGCAGAAGGATTACCAGGTTGATAACAGCCTATGCGTCTGCTGCGGCAGATGTTACAGCGTCTGCCCGCGCGATAAACGCAACCGGATCATGCTCAAAGAAAGCGAGTAGAGATGAAAACAGTCTCTATCAAAACCAGGGATGTCATTCACCGGACCGCGCTGGCGGTGGCGCTGGTCTCCTCGGTCTTTCTGCTGGCGGTAATCATGATCATGCTGCTCCAGTACCGCCAGATCAAACGCACCGAACCGCTGAATTCACCGGCGCTGTCCGGGTTGCGCGAACGCTATATCGCGGATGAGCGCGGCAATGAACAGTTGAAAGAGCAGATCCGCCAGCTCGACCTGCTTTCGCGCCGCGCCTGGTTTACCGGTCAGGATCAACTCTATGCCGGCGGATTTCTGATTGCCGGCGGCATGATTGCGCTGCTGGCGGCGCTGCAAGTCGCCGCTTCAACGCGTCCGTTTCCCGATACTCCGCCCGGCGGCGGCGCTTCAACCGACCGTGCCGCCGCCCGCGCCCGCACCGGCATTGCCATCGGCGCCGGCGCCGTGCTGCTGCTTGCGGTGGCAACCGTTTTTGTGGTCAAACCTTTTGCGCGGCAGGCCGCCAAAGTTGCTCCCGCCGCAAAGGCGGCGGTTACCGCGCCGCCTGCGGAAACGCCCGTCCCGCCCGAAGAATTCAGCCGCAACTGGCCGTTTTTCCGGGGGCCGGACACCATCGGCGCGGCCGGAGACCGCAAACTGCCCGGCGGCTGGGACGGCAAAACCGGCAAAGGCATTCTCTGGAAGTCGGAAATCCCGCTGCAAGGCTACAACTCCCCGGTCGTCTGGGGCAGCCGCGTTTTTGTCTCCGGCGGCAATAAGCAGCTGCGGGAGCTTTACTGTTTCGATACCACTGACGGCAAAATGCTCTGGCGGCTTGCCGCCGACAATATTACTGGTTCTCCGGCGACGCCCCCTGAAGTCGCGGAGGACACCGGCTACGCCGCCCCCACGATGGCTACGGACGGCAGACGGGTATTTGCGGTCTTCGCCACCGGCGACCTGGTTTGCGCCGGCATGGACGGCAAACGGCTGTGGGCGGTGAACCTGGGAGTCCCTAAAAACCACTACGGCTATTCCAGCTCTCCGGTGATAGTCAACGGCAAACTGATCGTCCAGTTCTTTGATGAAAACCGGCAGCTGCTGGTGGCATTAAATGCCGCCGACGGCAAACCGGTGTGGAGCGCCGACCGCAAAACTTCGATCTCCTGGTCTTCCCCCTCGGTGATCAATGCCGCCGGGCGCAAACTGATCGTCACCATCACCTGCGACGCCGTGGAAGCTTTTGACGCCGCAAACGGCAGCCCGGTCTGGCAGTTAAACTGCATGGGCGGCGAGGTCGGCACATCCGCCGCTTATTCCGAAGGCCGGATACTGGTCGCCAACGACAACGCCTGCGCCGCCGCCATCAGCGCAAGCGACGGCAAACTGCTGTGGAAGACCAATGAACTCGCCCTGCCTGACGTGGCTTCGCCTGTCGCGTTCGGGAATGCCATGTATCTTTTCGCCAGCAGCGGAGTGGTCAGTTGCGTTGACGCCGCCACCGGCAAAAAGCTGTGGGAGAAAGAGTCAGGAGTCGGCTTCTACTGTTCGCCGCTGCTCGTTTCCGGCCGCATCATCGCTTTCAACATGGAAGGCAATGCGTTCATTATCAAGCCGGACCGCGAAAAATACATCCAGGAAGCAACCTGTTCCACAGGGGAAAAAGTAGTCGCCACCCCCGCCGTTGTTGATGGCAGGCTCTATATCCGCACCGATAAATTCTTATATTGCATCGGCGAGAAAGCCGAATAGGATATCACGGTTTTACGAAGAGGCTGTCGCTCAATTCCGGATTCCATTTTACTGACATCAGTTCGCTGGTGATTACCAGGCCGCCGCTTTCCGTCACTACGGTGTGCGGCATCATCACGCCGTCCAGCAATTTATAATTGCGGAAAAGCGTGACTACGGTGTCGGCGCTGTCCGGAATGTTATTCTGCTGTTCAATCGTTTTCACCAGCAGATTGCGCTCTTTGCTGATAAAGATAATCACCGGCTGAACATTAAAGCCCGCCGCCGGATAACCGGTCAGCTTCCAGCACTCCTCGCCGTCAACGACTTCGGAACCGTTCAGGACGGTTCTGGAGAATATGTCTTTAGTGCGGGAGTCCGGCGCCAGATAAACCGCCTGGAACTTCAACTCTTCAAGTTCTTTGCCGGAGATCTGCCGCAAACCGCTGCTGGAATCGCTTTCCCAGCCGCTTTTGCCGTCACAGCCGATCACATCCTGGCCGTCGGCGTTTTTCAGTTCAAAACGGATTTTGGACGGCGACTTGATGATGACCGCAAGTTCGCTTTTCTCTTTGCTGTTTGTTGCTGAGCTATAGGCAAATATGGAAGTTTTCACGGACGCCATTTTATGTCCCGGGTCTGCCGCTTTTTCCATTTTTTCCAAAATAGTTTCAGCGGAAGGCGGTCCGAAAATTGTCTGGCAGCCGGTTACCCATAACGCGGCGGCGGCTATAGCAATTAATAATAGTAAGCGTTTCATCTTTTCCTCCATAGCTTATGCGATCCGGTAAAAAAAGGGGAATTACTTCCCCTTTTTCTTTGCGGGGGCTTTCAGGTTTTTGACGAAAAGCGCGATTTTTTCCAGGGCCTTCAGGATATTTTCCGTGGAAGAGGCGTAACTGCAGCGGACATAACCTTCGCCGCAGGCGCCGAACGCCGTACCCGGCACTACCGCCACTTTCTGTTCCACCAGCAGTCTGGAGGCAAACTCTTTCGAAGTCAGTCCGGTCTGGGCAATCCGCGGGAAAACATAGAACGCGCCGCGCGGTTTCAGGCACGGCAGGCCGAGATCGTTCAGGCCTTTGACGATAATGTTTCTGCGTTCGCAGTATTTGTCGCGCATTTCCTCCATGACATTTCTGCCGTTTCTCAGCGCTTCAACCGCGGCCTCCTGGGCGGTAATCGAAGCGCAGAGCATCGAATACTGATGAATCTTCATCATGGCGTCAATCAGGTCCGCCGGTCCGCAGGCATAGCCGATACGGGTTCCGGTCATTGCAAACGCCTTGGAAAAACCGTGCAGAAACAGGGTTCTCTCCTTCATCCCGGGCAGCGACGCGATCGAAAGCAGCCGTTTTTCGTAGGTCAGTTCGGAATAGATCTCGTCAGTAATAACGATCAGGTCATTATCAATCGCGATTTTTGCGATTTTCTCCATCTGCGCCTTGTTCAACGTCGCGCCGGTCGGGTTGCACGGGAAGTTCAGCAGCAGCACTTTGCTTTTCGGGGTGATTTTCCCGCGGATCGCTTCCGGATCAACCGCGAACTCATCTTTTTCACAGGTTTCGACCACCACCGGCACGCCGAAAGCCATCTTTATTTCGGAGGCATAGGAGACATAGCACGGTTCATGATAAATAACTTCGTCGCCGGGATTGATCAGTGCGCGGATTGCCAGATCCAGCGCTTCGCTGACCCCGACGGTGATAATGCATTCGTTTTCCGGTTTGTACTGCACGCCGTAGTCTCCGGCCACATATTTACACACTTCTTTCCTCAAGGACAGCAGTCCGAGGTTGGATGTATAGCTGGTATGCCCCTTTTCCAGGGAATAAATCGCCGCCTCGCGGATATTCCACGGGGTGACGAAATCAGGTTCGCCGATACCCAGCGAAATTACATTGTCCATCGAACTGACCAGTTCAAAAAAATCTCTGATGCCGCTTTTCGGCAGCTCCGCGATGTGCTTCGCCACGCGAAGCTTAGGGAGTGATTTTAAGTCTTTCATATTCTTCTTCATTATCCATGATCCTTCCGGATTCTTTATATTTTTTCAAAACAAATGTTGTTGATGTGGAAATAATTCCCTCCAGCGTGGACAGCTTGCTGGAAACAAACGATGCTATCTCATTGAGGGAACGGCCTTTAACTTCCACCCTCAAGTCATATCCCCCGGAGACCAGATAGAGATCTGTGACCTCCGGGAACCGGGCGATACGCTTGGCGACCCGGTCAAAACCGCCTTCGCGGACGGGAGTTACTTTCACTTCGATCAGCGCGCGCACCACGGAAGCGCCGAACATCACGTCGTCATCCACAATCGCTTTATATCCCTTGATGACTTTGGTGTCTTCAAGTTCCTTGATTATTTTTGTTACTTTGTTTTCTGTCATGCCCAGCCGGGCGCCGATTTCGGCAATGTCCATCCGGGCATTTTCCGTCAGGAGATTAATGATCTTCTTTTTCATGTCTGGCCTCTTTTCAAGCATTATTAAACATCAAAATATAACAGATACAGATAAAACAGCGGAGCGTTCAGCATCAGGCTGTCGAGAAAATCGAAAAAACCGCCCATTCCCGGAATGGCGCCGCCGGAATCCTTGACGCCGCAGGTCCGCTTTAATACCGATTCCACCAGGTCTCCGGCAAATCCGCCGAAAAACAGTGCTCCGCCAACCAGCAGCGAAAAACGGATGGTATGTTTATCCAGCGCCGTACCGCCCAGCTCCGGATTCAGTGAAACAGGGTCAAAAACATATTGCGCCAGAATATAGCTGAGCAGGGCTGAACAAATCAGGCCGCCGATTACGCCTTCATAAGATTTGTTCGGGCTGATCCCGGGAACAACTTTGTGGTTCTTTCCGTCCAGCAGTATATTTGACAGAGAGCCGAACACGTAAGCGCCGGTGTCGCCGATTTTAGTTACCGCCACCATGAACAGCAGCAGCATCGGGTCCACCCGGTAAATCAGCACCAGGAAGCTCAGCGGCACCGCCACCATCATGAACACGCCCATTGAATTAACAGCTTTATCAACATACTTATCCCGGTCTTCATAAACAAACAACATTAAAACCCACATGCCGATAATTAAAAAGATTATGGCGATCAGAAACATCATAATCTGAATTTCATAAAACACCATGAACACTATCATCAGCGCCGAAACTGCGGAAGTTAATATTTTAAATCCCGGTTTTCTAATCTTTTCAATCATGGAAAAGGTTTCATAAACGACAAAAAATGCGGAAATCGTGGCAAATCCGGCAAAAAGGATTTGCGCCGGAACACTTTTCGACAACATCGAAAAGAGAAACAGCGAGACCAGAATAATAAAACTGATTGTTCTTAAAATAAACGTCATCTGCTACCTTCCGCCAAATCTGCGGTTGCGCAGATTATATGCATCAACCGCTTTTAAAAATTCTTCCTTATTAAAGTCCGGCCACAACGTTTCCGTTATATAAAGTTCAGAATAAGAGAGCTGCCAAAGCAGAAAGTTGCTTATTCTATATTCCCCGCTGGTCCTTATCATCAGGTCCGGATCCGGAATTTCCGGATCATAAAGATAGCGCGCAAAACACGCTTCATCAACATCTTTACTCTTTATTTTTCCGTCATTTGCATCTTTAACGATTTTTTTGACGGCGTCAATAATTTCAGCTCTGCCGCCGTAACTCAATGCCAGTACGAGAGTTCCGGATTTATTACCCGCGGTTCTGCTAATGGCGTCACGAAGGTTCCGTCTGACGCTTTCAGGCAGCTGCTCAGTTCTGCCGATGCTTTTCAGGCGGACGTCATTTTCCATCAGTTCATGCAGTCTGACGGTCAGAAAATCATTTAAAATGTTCATCAGACCGTTTACTTCAAAACTCGGCCGTTTCCAGTTTTCGGTACTGAACGCATAAAGTGTAAGATATTCCAGGCCAATCTCTTTAGCCGCTTTTACTATATCAATAACTACTTCAGAACCTTTTTTATGTCCTTCAATCCGTTCCAGTTTATGCCGTTCCGCCCAGCGGCCGTTACCATCCATTATAACAGCTATATGGCGAAGCTTTTTAGCTTCTTTTCCCATAGAAATAATCCTCTATCATTAAACATAAGGTATGATAAACCGGCAAATGATATTCCTGAATCTTATATGCTTCCGTTTCAGGCATTTTCAATGCCACATCAACCAGTCCGCCACATCTGCCGCCGGTTTTACCGGTAAGCAGTATTGTTTTAATACCCATAACCGAAGCGGTAAGTATGCAATTATAAACATTTGCTGAATTTCCGCTGGTGGATATTGCAATCAGCACATCGCCTCTGCGGCCAAGACCGAAAAGCTGCTGGGCAAAAATCAAATCGGCATCCACATCATTGGCAAAAGCGGTTATGAAAGCCGGATGAGAAGTTAGCGAAATAGCCCTCAAGCCGTATTGAAGTTTATTTGCCAGTCTGAGTCCTTCCTCCCCAAATTTATCCGAGAACTCTTTTTTCAACTCACTTTTTGCTTCCCTTTTTAATATAAATCCTTTAAGTAACTCTCCGGCAATATGTTCGGAATCAGAAGCGCTGCCACCGTTACCGCAGGTAAAAATTGTTCCACCGTTTTTTAAAGATTCAATTATAACTTCGTAAGTAGTTCTGACTCCATCTTTCAAATCAATTATGGCCGGATAGCGCCGAATGAGATCATTTAATAAAATATCCATCTTTTTACCGTTAATTTATTGATTCAGTCTTTTACAAGTATATTGTATTTTTTTAATATAGCTTCCTTTTCAGATATTTTAAAATCTCTTTTAAGCTATTTTTTATGTTATCTTATTGACAACTGTGTTAATAAAAACATATTAATAATGTTAATAATTATTAAATGTTGATAAGGTTTACTTTAATAAACTTTTTTAAACAGACTTATTAATATGACTTTTTTTTGTTTTTGGCTCAAATTTAGCTTTATTAACAGAATTAACAGGGTATAATAATAAAAATAAATAGATATAGAGTATAGGTAATAAACAATATAAATATAAAGCCTGTGAACAAACTAGCTTAAGAAAGGCAGGATAGAATGAAATTAAGTATTAATAAAGACAAATTTTTGAAGGCGATTCAGAAGGTAATCAACATTATCGGGAACAGATCAACATTGCCTGTTCTTGGGAATGTGCTGCTGGAAGCGGAAGGAAACGCTTTAACATTGACGACTACTGATCTTGAAATCAGAATCACCACTAAACTTGAAGCATCAGTGGAGATGATTGGCAAAACCACAGTTCCGGCTAAAAAACTGCATGCTCTGGTCAGCAGATTTATTGGCGATACCGTATGTATAGGGTGCAATGATAAAAATCAGGTTGAAATACAGTGCGGCACCAGTAATTTCAAACTGCTTGGACTTCCGGCGGATGATTTTCCAGTGCCGGTGGATTTTGCTTCTAAAAAGCAGATCAAGTTTAAAGAAACTGATTTCAGTAAAATGCTGGATCAGATTTCTTATGCGGTAAGTCTGGATGACAGCAGAAAAGTATTGCATGGCATTCTTTTCTCGGTAAAAGAAAATACCATTACCGCAGTAGCTACTGACGGCAAGCGTCTGGCGCTGGTTGAAAAAGTTCCGGAAAGTTTTACCGGGGATGAAGGCGATACGATCATTCCGCTTAAAACTGCGGTTGAAATTAAAAGATTGCTTGACGGCACCGGAATAGTGACGATTGAAATAGGTGAAAAGCAGGCATCTTTCAAAACAGATACAGTATTATTGACAACAAAATTAATTGAAGGCAATTATCCTAATTACCGTCAGGTTATTCCGGCGTCTTTCAGTAAAGTATTTGAAGTTCCGTCGGCAATATTCCTGGCTAAACTTGAACTGGTCTCGCTGGCCCTGTCCGATTCAAGTTCGTTTATGATTGTTAAATTTGACAATAACCGCCTGACGTTTGAAGCTTCCAGCAATAATATCGGCGAAGGTAATGATTATATTGATATTGAGTATAAGGAAAACAGAATTGATATATCATTCAATCCTTCATTCCTGGCGGATCCGTTCAGACATTGTGACGCCGATAAGATTAAAATGAAAATCAATGACGGTTTCAGTCCGGTGGCGATTGAAGGCGGCGAAGGTTTCCTTTATGTAATCATGCCAATGAGAAACAGATAACAATATGTTATGATAAAAGAAATTTACATTGATAATTTCAGATGTTTCAGTAATTTCAGAATCAATCCGGGAAAATTTCAGTTATGGCTTGGAAGTAATGGTTCAGGAAAAACTTCAGTACTGGAAGCATTAATAATTATCAAAAAAGTATTGTCAGGCCAGATTTTAGATGATGAAATTATTAAAAAAGATTCTTTGACAATATGGGACAAACGAGCTCATCAGAGATTTGGAATTACATTAGAGATAGATAAAGAGTCTTATGAATATGAAATTGTTTTAGAATACGAAAAAGGGAATAATGAGTATCGTATTAATAAGGAAACTCTTAAGTGGAAAAAAGATGTATTTTTTAATTTTGATGGAAATGAAGTTCATCTTTACAGAATAAATAGAAGCACAAAAAAGATAGAAGATGGTGCTCATTTTTCTGCTGATTGGAGGCGTTCTGTAATTTCCGGAATAGGCGAACGCGACGATAATCTTCCATTAACCAGGTTTCGTGAAGAAATACGAAAAATACTAATTATCTGTCCTAATCCCGCCTTAATAGAGCAAGTTGCTAAATCTGAAGATAAATGGCTTTCGAAACACGCGGAGAATTTTCCGGCATGGTATAGACATCTTATTCAAGAGAAACCTGAAATAACATCTAAAGCGCAGGATTTGCTGAAAGAAGTACTGCCGGGGTTTGAATTTTTAAAATTGGTTGAAAATGGCGATATGCGCAGACTTATGGCTCAATTTAAAATTGAGGATGTTCGTCATTCTTTTGATTTTATTAATTTATCTGACGGTCAGCGGCAATTAATAGTTATATACATGATAGTCGAAGCTTTACGACAGAAAATGCATACAATTCTTTTTATTGATGAACCGGAAAATTTTGTTTCTCTGCGGGAAATTCAGCCATGGTTGAAGTCATTGGAGGAAGTTTGTGAAGAAAAATCAGTTCAATCAATAATAATATCTCATCATCCGGAAATTATTAATGATATGGCGCACGGTTCGGAATTGTGGTTTTCAAGGCAGAATGGAGCCCAGGTTATTACTAGGCAGTTTCCTGAAATACCAGGCCTGACTCCTGCCGAAACTGTGGCGCGAGGCTGGGAAGAGAATGAGCAATAGAGCTTCACAATTTATTATACTTTGTGAAGATAAGTTGCAAGATTCCGTAATACGGCGTTTTCTGAAAAAAGGATGGGATATCACAGAGCGTCAAATACGGAATCCGGGTTATCCAAAAGATGGCGGCGGCGGCTCCGGAGAAAAACATGTCAGGGACAAATATGCGGAAGAACTTAAAGCTTTTCGCAACCGTAACGCCTCTGCGTCCACTGTTCTCATTGTTGCTATTGATGCCGATACTAAGTCCGTCAGGGGCCATAATAACGAACTTAATGCAGCCGCGCAGAAAAATGGAATCAGTATGCGTTTAAAAAATGAGGCGGTAATTCATATTGTACCAAAACGGCATATTGAAACTTGGCTAGCCTGGCTTAATGGCGTGGAAATAGATGAAAATATATCATATAAACCAGAATATGAATATAAAAACCGCGAATCTGAAACACATGTGTTTATTGATAGACTGGCGGATTATTGCAAACAGAACAAACAATTGGAAAATCCGCCAGACTCTCTTAAGAAAGCCTGCGATGAATTCAATTTAAGACTCCGGCAGCTATTATCATAATAGAATTGACACGATCAGGCAGAATGATTCTATGGGAATAGCGGTAAACCAATGATTAAAAGACTTATCCTGAAAAATTTCAGAAATTACATAGATGCGGATCTGGTCATAAATTCTGTTTTGAATGTTTTTACCGGCAGAAACGGCCAGGGAAAAAGCAATCTGCTGGAGGCAATATTTTTTGTCAGCATGCTGCGTTCGTTCCGCACCTCGCAAATTAAAGATCTGAAAAGCATCGGCA
>JBAWXM010000003.1:0-49072 GCA_037144075.1 Lentisphaerota bacterium
CTGCTCGCGATGTCTTTGTTTTAACTGCTCAAGCTGGAAGCTTGAGATACTTTAGCAACCGCATCGCGGTTTTTTGCTTTGCCGAACCGATGTCTCAGATATTCCAGGCACACGAAAAAAACCGGCGTGACATACAGGGTCAGCAGTTGCGAGAATATAAGTCCGCCGACCAGCGTGATCCCCAGCGGCCTTCTGGCTTCGCCGCCGCCGCCGATGCCGATTGCCAGCGGAATGCCGGCCATAATCGCCGCCGCCGAAGTCATCATAATCGGGCGGAAGCGCACCAGGCAGGCCTCGATTATCGCCTCCTTCGCCGATTTGCCGTGTTCGCGCTGCGACACTATCGCAAAGTCTATCATCATAATCCCGTTTTTCTTGACGATCCCCACCAGCATGATGATTCCGACGAACGCATACAGCGAAAGCTCGATTCTGAAAATCAGCAGGGACAGCAGCGCGCCGAATCCGGCGAACGGCAGCGCCGTAAGAATCGTTACCGGATGGAGATAATCTTCGTAAAGGATTCCCAGAATGATATAGATGACAAGCACGGTGACAATCAGCAGTAGAATCATCCCCTTCATGGATTTCTGGAAAGCCTGGGCATTGCCTTGAAAATTTGCTGTTATCGTCGAAGGCATTTTATTCTTGATTTTCTTTTCAACTTCATCCACCGCCTGACTCAGCGCGATATCCGGTTTGAGATTGAAGCAAATCGTTACTGAAGGCAATTGTCCGGAATGATTCACCATAAGCGGTCCGGCGGCGCGATTAACCTTGACTAGATCGCTCAGCGGAACCAGCTGCCCGGATTGTGAACGGACATAAAGCAGAGACAGCGCTTCCTGATTCATCTTGTAGTCATCTTTCAACTCCATCAGCACGCTGTACTGATTGTCCGGCGCATAAATAGTCGAAATTTTTCTTTCGCCGAACGCGCTGTAAAGCGCATTTTCAATCTGGGTGGCGGAAATATTCATCAGCGAGGCTTTTTCGCGGTTGAGTTCCAGATTAAGCTGCGGATTGGTGACTCGCAGATCGCTGGTCACATCCTGGATCGTGGCAAACTTTGACATTTCCTTTTCAGCCTTGCTGGCAAAACTGTATAATTCGGCGATGTCCGACCCCTGCAGCGTGAATTGATACTGCGCTTTAGATATTCTGCCGCCGGTACTGATCGACGGCAGCATCTGAACATAAACGTTCAATCCGGGAATCTCCGTAAATTTTGCGCGCAAATCCTGCATGATATCTTTGGCAGTCCTTTTTCTTTCGCTGCGCGCTTTCAGCCGCATGAAAATGAAGCCGGAGTTTCCGGTCAAAGTCATCCCGCCGGCGCCGGCGCGACACATGAATGCCTCAACATCCGGGTCGGCCATGACAATCTCAGCCGCCGCGATCTGGTGTTCTTTCATGGATTCATAAGAAATACCCTGCGCGGCTTCGGTCTGCGCAAACAATGCATTAATATCCTCTTCCGGAATAAATCCCTTCGGAATAACCGCAAAAAGAACGCCGGTCCCGACTAGAATTATAAATGAGAAAATCATGACGATAACCCAGTGACTGATGGTCCAGCGCAGGGTTTTATCATAAAAAGCCAGGATTCCGGTTTTGGGTTCGGAACCGTCAACGGATTCTTTGTCCAGTTTTATCATGTGCGGTTTAAGGAACAAACTGGCCAGCATCGGGATCAAAGTCAGGGCGACAACACCTGAGACCAGCACCGCAATCGCAATCGTCACGCCGAACTCCTGAAAAAGCCGGCCGATAATTCCGCCCATGAACAGCACCGGGATAAACACCGCGGAAAGTGACAGCGTCATCGAAACAATCGTAAACGCAATTTCGCCTGAACCGTCAAGCGCCGCCTGATATACCGATTTGCCCATTTCCAGGTGACGGAAAATATTCTCCAGCATGACAATCGCATCGTCCACTACAAAGCCGATGGACAGCGTCAATGCCATCAATGAAAGATTGTCGAGGCTGTAACCAAGCAGATACATGGCTACAAACGTGCCGAGAATGGACATCGGCAGCGTAATACTGGGAATAACCGTGGCCCGGATGTTACGGAGAAACCAGTAAATAACGAGAACAACTAGAAATAAAGTCAGCAGCATTGTGAATTTAACGTCCGCCACCGAGGATTTGATCGGTTCGGAACGGTCAAACATCACGACCATTTTAACCGAGGCCGGAAGCTGTTTGCCGATAACCACCAGCGCCTCTTTGACTGCCGTCGCGACTTGTACCGTATTGGTTCCCGGCTGGCGTTGAATTCCCAGGATGATTGACGAGGACATTTTTCCGCCCTGACAGAACCACGCCTGGGTTTTACTGGTTTCCACGCTGTCATACACGTCAGCCACGTCCTGCAACCGTATCGGCGCCCCATCCCGGAAGCCGACAACAATGCGTTTATAATAGTCAGCGCGGTACAGCTGCCCGTTGGCCTGAATGGTATAGGAATTATAGCGCCCGTCAATCGTGCCGGTTGGCAGGTTGACATTGGCATTCTGGATTGCCGTCTGAATTTCGTCGATCCCGATTTTCCACGAGGAAAGCAGTTTCGGATCAAGCTGGATCCTGACCGCGTATTTTTTTGAACCAAGAACTTGAACCTGGGCAACGCCGTCAATCGTTGAGAGCCGCTGTGAAATCAGCGTCTGCGCATAATAATCCAGCATGGACAGCGGCTGGGTAGGACTGGTAAGCGCGACATATAAAATCGGCTGGTCGCCGGGGTTAAGCTTGATGTACGTCGGCGGGCTGGGCATATCCGCAGGGAGTTGTTTGAGCGTCTGCGATATTGCCGACTGCACGTCCTGCGCCGCGGAATCAATATCGCGGTCAAGACTGAATTGCAAAGTAATGGCGGTTGTTCCAAGCGCGCTGGAAGAGGTCATGGTGTCCAGGCCGGCGATGGTGGAAAACTGTTTTTCCAACGGGGTGGCCACTGCCGAAGCCATGGTTTCCGGACTTGCGCCCGGCAGGCCAGCCTGTACCTGAATAACGGGAATGTCAACATTCGGCAGGTCGCTCACCGGCAGCTTGGGATAAGACATCAGCCCGAAAATCAGCAAACCCAGCGTCAGCAGCGTCGTCATCACCGGACGCGTAATAAAGATCCTGGAGATATTCATATCCTGCTCACTTTTTCGCCGGGTTGTTCTCGGTTACCGAGAGGCTGGACTGGACTTTTACCTTCGCTTCAGGATAAAGCCGGATGTGCCCGTCGGTCACAACAGTGTCTCCGGCATTAATGCCGGATTTTATGATCGCCTCCCTGGCTGCAAAGCGTTCGATGATTACAGGCCGGATGGCAATCGTATCTCCAGGCTGGATAATGAATACATAACTTCCATCCTGGCTGGTCTGCACCGCCTGAGAAGGCACCACAATTCTGTCCTTGTCAATCGCCATGGTCAGAACAACATCGACGTACTGGCCGGGCCAGAGATGCCCTTCCTTGTTTGCAAAAGTACCTTTCATGCGGACGGTGCCGCTGTTGGTATTGATGTTATTGTCCACAAACGTCAGTTCGCCACGTTCCTGTGCTCCGCCCTCCGCCGGGACTTTGGCGTCTACGTACAGCTTGCCGAGCGCCATATATTTCTGAATCATCGGCAGATACGCCTGCGGAACTGAAAAGCTGACATATATCGGTCTGGTCTGAGCAATATTCATAATCACCGCATCATTGGCTTTCATGACTGCGCCTTCGTGATTGATCAAATCCCCCGCATGTCCGTCTATCGGAGAGCGGATGCTGCAATATTCAACATCCAGCGTGGCTTTTTCCACATTCGCCTTGCTGGATTCGATCATCGCCCGCGCGGAATTAGCGATCGCCCGTATCCGTTTCGTTTCATCAGTGGCGCCAGCCCCGTGCTTGAGCAGTCCCTCTTTCATCTCCGCCTGACGGTTTGCATCCTCGAAAATTACTTCATCACGGGCCAGCGTCGCCTGGAGCTGTTTCAGCGTCGCCTCATATGCGCGGGGGTCTATCTGCACCAGCATCTCGCCTTTTTTAACATAATCGCCGGGCTTAATAAAAATCTTCCTGATCGGACCGGTAACCATCACTTTTATCGGGACTTCGCTGTACGCTTCAACATTCCCGAATGTCCTGATTTCCAGCGGCATGTCTTTAAGCGCGGCCTTTTCCGCCATGACCGGAACTACCGGCATAGCCTGCTTGACGGCTTCCTGTTTTGAACAGCCGGCCTGGCAGAACAGGAATATGCTCATCGCCGGAACGCCAATGCATAAACAAGCGATCCTCAGGCAGATAGATTTAGTTTTAAACAGCAGCATATTAATCTCTCCGATCTAAACCCGGACTGCGGCCGGAAATTTAAGAATAATAAAACGGGAGAAGTATTATATCCCGGAATTCTTACAAATTCAATGATAAATATGCGGTAAAATCGTTTGAATCACGGTAAAAAGTCTGAATCAAATGCAGTTTAAAAGAGGCGTCGGCACGCGAAAACCTGTATCTTTTTATCTGCCGATACTTGCAAATCTGCCAAAAGACAGTATGTTTTATATCTGGTTTGAACAGTTCTATCCGGGCGATTAGCTCAGTTGGCTAGAGCACTTGGTTTACACCCAAGGTGTCGGGGGTTCGAGTCCCTCATCGCCCACCATTTTTTTACTGTTGTTTTTTCCTGTATCATTACCGCGCCAGAGAGTCTGTTGCAATTTTTACGATAATTTCTGTCTGAAAAAATAATACAAACGCTTGCATTTTATCAGGGATGATTGTATAATCTTATAAATACAAACGCTTGCATTAATGCATTTCAGCATAAGGAATTGAAAAAATGCGCAGGGAAAGTTTTAAGATATATCAGGAACGGATCAAATGTTTTTTGAGTGATGTAACCCGGGATCTTTTTGACGGCTCAATCCCGCTGGAAGCTGAATATTTCAGTTCTCATGACCATGTTCCGTTTGCGGAACGGCTGAAATATCCGTTAAAGAAAATCTCCGAAGGCGAAGTATGGGGCGAGAAATGGAGCAGCGCATGGTTCAAGCTCACCGGCAGAGTTCCGGAGGCATGGGCCGGCAAAAAGATTGTCGCCCGGCTTAACATCAGCGGCGAAGGGCTGATTTTCTCCGACGACGGCGTTCCGCTTCAGGGCATTACGGCGCAGTCGATATTTGTCAGTCATTACTCCAGGGAAATATATCCTCTCTGCGGGCAGGCAAAAGGCGGGGAGACCTTTGAATTCTGGTGCGAAGGCGCCGCCAATGATATCTTCGGCATCAGAAAAAGCGGACGCCCGGCTCTGGACGAAGCCAATCCGCACGGCACATTCGATGCGAGAATATCCGTACTGCAACTCTGCGCGTGGAATGAAGAGATGTGGCAATTGTCTCTTGACATCGGCTTCATTTTAAGCATGCTGGAGGAAATTCCGGAAAATAATTACCGTTACCGCCAGCTGGTTTCAACCGTGAATGACGCGATCAATGTTTACGCCGGCAGCCGCGACAATGCCTCAAAATGCCGCGCCGTGTTGAGAAAGATTTTTTCCGCTCCTGCCAATGCCTCCGCGTTGAAAGTCACCGCGGTCGGGCATGCGCATATCGATACCGGCTGGCTGTGGCCGGTCAAGGAAACGATCCGCAAGTGCGGCAGAACCTTCTCCAACCAGATCGGCCTGATCGAAAAATATCCTGACTATGTTTTCGGGGCATCCCAGCCGCAGCATTATGCTTTCACAAAGGCACGTTATCCGGCGCTTTATGAGAAGATTAAAAAGTATGTCAAGGAAGGCCGCTGGGAACCGCAAGGCGGCATGTGGGTGGAGGCCGACTGCAATATCATCAGCGGCGAGTCAATGATCCGCCAGTTTGTCCACGGCAAAAATTTCTTTATGGACGAGTTCGGGTTCGAGGTAAAAAACCTGTGGATTCCTGACGTATTCGGCTATTCCGCGGCCATGCCGCAGATTATCCGCAAATGCCGCTGCGAATATTTCCTGACACAGAAAATCTCCTGGAATCAGATCAATAAATTTCCGCACAACACTTTCATCTGGCGCGGGGTGGATGGTTCGGAAGTGCTGACCCATTTTCCGCCGGAAGACAATTACAACTCATTCCTGATGCCGAAAACGTTGATCAGCGCGCAGAATAATTTTATTGAAAATGACACTGTTGACGAGTTTATTTCGCTGTTTGGCGTGGGCGACGGCGGCGGCGGCCCGAAAGAGGAAAATATTGAAAACGGTTTGCGGCAGAAGAATATGGAAGGCTGCCCGAAACTGAGTTTCGGACGCGCTGACGATTTCTTCAAACGTCTGGAAAAATTCCGCGATGAACTGGAATTATGGAGCGGTGAACTTTATCTGGAATCCCATCGCGGCACCTTGACCACGCAGGCCAGAGTGAAGAAAGCCAACCGTCTGCTGGAATACCGGCTGAAAACGCTGGAGTTTCTATATTCATGCCTCCCGCTGCCGCAGTATCCGGCGCAGGAATTCGACAAAATATGGAAGGTGCTGCTGATCAATCAATTCCATGACATCATTCCCGGTTCTTCGATTACCGAAGTTTACCAGAATACGCTGGAAGAGTATCGCGCTGCCTTCGCTGAATGCGATAAACTGATGGCCGCAGCCGGAGAAATGCTGTTCGAAAAAGACTCGAACTCACTGACTTTGATGAACGTTACGGGAGTGCCTTATTCCGGCGCGATTGAATTGCCGGACGCCTGGACTGGCTGCAATGTTCAAACTGAAGATGGCAAAGGTGTTCAGGTTCAGACAGAAAACGGCAGAACCAGGGCGGAAGTGCAAATTCCCGCTTACGGCTTCCTGACGCTCAAGCGCGGCAGTGACAAAGTTTCGGCGGCATCGGAAGTTGAAGTTTCCGGTGCGCTGGTACTGGAAAATGACCTGGTCTGCTATGAATTCAACCGCAGTGCCGAACTGATATCCGCTTACGACAAGGAGGCCGGACGCCAGATACTGCAAACCGGAGAAAAAGGCAATGCATTATCGCTGTATGTGGACGAACCGAACAACTACGACGCCTGGGACGTGGATCTTTTCTATGAAAAACAGCTGATCGGTAATGCCGCCGGAACCGGAAAAGTCATGCAGATTGGCGGCCCGGTCCGCAATGCGCTGAATTTTGAGCTTAAAATCGGTAACTCCTGCATCAAGCAGCAGATTGTGCTGGGCAAATCCAAACGCCTCGATTTCAATACTGTTGTCGAATGGAAAGAGGCGCATAAAATGCTGCGCACGGCATTTCCGGTGAACGTCCAGTCGCAGGAAGCGTCTTTCGACATCCAGTATGCTTACGCAAAGCGCCCGACAACCCGCAATAACAGCTGGGAGCTGGCAAAGTTCGAAGTTGTCGCACACCGCTATGCGGATATTTCCGATCTGCAATACGGCGTCGCGCTGCTGAATAACTGTAAATACGGCCATAAAGTCCATGGCTCAACACTTGACCTGAATCTGCTGCGTTCACCCAAATATCCGGATTTCAACGCGGATATCGGGCGGCATGAATTCACTTACAGCCTGCTGCCGCATCAGGGTCAGCTGACTGAATCAAGCGTAATTGCCGAAGCCGTCGCGCTGAACAGCATTCCGCTGCTTTTCAACAACTGTAAACACGGTCCGGTTGAACTGCCGTGCCGTCTGAGTTCCAGCGGAATTTCGCTTGAAGTGCTTAAGAAAGCTGAAAAAGAAGACTGTCTGGTCATCCGCCTCGTGGAAACTCAGGGCAAAACCTCCTCCGGCATTCTATATTTCGGCGCAGACATTAAACGCGTTGCGGAAACCGATATGCTGGAATGGGAAAATCTCAGCAGTGTTGAAGTTTCAGGCAGCATGGGCATTGAATTGAAGCCGTTTGAAATCAGAACCTGTAAATTGTTGCAGGCTTAGCCTGCAACTGAGAAGTCAGGAGACAGGAGTCAGAATAAAGCGGTATTACGGCATTACAGCTTAACGGTATTACCGTCAAACCGTCAAACCGTCAAACCAGAAAGCATTGATTTCTCTGTGATCTCTGCGGTTAAAAGAGTATTTTACGGGTTTTCAGGATTTATTTCCAGAGCACTTTAGAACTTTACAACTGGTTTTAGGATTTAAAATAATGGCTATCCGTTTAAGCGACATTGCTAAGGCTTGCGAGGTGGATATTTCAACCGTCTCGCGGGCACTGCACAACGATCCCCGGGTGCGTGAAAACACACGGGAATTGATCCGCCGAACCGCTGAAAAAATGCGTTATGCCCCGAATCTGGCGGCAAGAAATCTGGTTGCGGGGACAACGAAAACGCTATGGCTGCTCGTCCCCGATTTAAAAAATCCGATCCAGCAGGAACCAGCCCAGTTTCTGAGTGAAAGATTGAGCCGCGAAGGTTACGACCTGATGATCGTGCTCTATCATGATGATCCTGAGGCTTTCCGGCGCCTGCTGATGCGGCTGACCCAGAATGTCGCCGACGGCGCGTTTATTATTCCCGGCGGAATCGCTTATGATGCTCCGGAATATGCTTCCCTGAAGAACAAGTACCCGCTGGTGTTTATTGACCGCAGCGTGAAATTAAAAGACGGCGTGACAGTGACGACAGATAATGGCGCGGCGGCAGCGGAACTGACTGAAAAATGCATCGAAGGCGGCGCTGACCGGTTTGTAATCATGTTTGAAGAATGCAACTCGGCCGGCCTTGAGCGCCTCATGGGAGCGCAAAAAGCGCTGTCCGCTAAAAAAATCCCTTATCTGATACTGGATAATCCGGCAAAAACAGATGCGTCATTCCTGAAAAGCGGACGAACTGCAATCATGGCCTCATCCACCTTCTCCATTTACGCATTTTATGAACATAACAAACAAGCTTTTGCCGTCAAGCCGCCGCTGGCGGGGGTGTTTGACCAGTGGAATGAACGGACGGAATATTTTGCCGGAATCTATATCTGTCGGCAGGATTTCCACGGCATCGCCGGCAAAGCCGCCGATATCATGCTGAAAAGGCTGAAAGGGGAAAAAACTCAATCCAGTTTATATCACATTCCGGCGCTAAATTTTATTTCGCTTAAGCAGTTGTGAGAACTATGCTGCGGACGGCGCTGATACATCACTCTCCGGCTCATACTTTTCATCGACCGTGACAGAGAAACCGCGCTCAATTCTGCACATCAGATATACCGTGCAGATCAGCAGGAAGTTAGTAAGCCCGTTCGCGATGCCGAATACAATCGCGCCGCCTTCCATGTTCAGGAATACGGTTGACAGCACCTGACATACCCATATGCATAGAGCAAGCAGAAACTTGCTGCCGAGAATGATCAGCATGCCGTGATGAGGAATGCCGTTGCGCAGCGTAGAACCTGATTTCGCCGCGGCGATATCCCGCCGGATCTTCCGCTTCAGCACCATCCAGCACAGCCATCCGATGATACAGAGCGGCAGTACCGCCAGCCCGTACCACTTGAATGCAAACATTTGATGCTTGATATACATCCACCACATCAAAACCGGAATGCTCAGCACCGACAACCCCATGATGCCGTCGAAAAACAGGAATGAGATATTCAGCCACTTGGTCTGCGGTACGACAATCGGCACAATCGGCATTTCCTCTATGCCGCTGGGATTCCATGGCGCCGGCGGGTGGAAATGTTTGTCACCGCCCAGCCGGTTCCATTCAATATATACTTTTATCAGGAATATGGTACTGATCAAACCGAAAACAATCATCCACACAAAAATAAAACGGTAGGAATAATCCGAGCCGTTGCATAAATATTTGACCAGGTCCATAAACGCCCCGGCCAGAACTCCGGCAAACACCGTGAAAGTTGAACGCAGCATGGCCTGCGCCGAACAGAACTGCCCGAACCTGGATTGCGGGAATATCCGCATTTCGCTGGGCAGCCCGGCAGTTCCGACCAGCGCCAGCAGAAATGCGCCGATTACGGCATTGCCGATATTAAGCCAGAAAAAATAATCGCCCGGCAGTGTCACGAAAATCCATACCAGCGACATAAAATTGCCCAGCACTCCGAATACAGCCCCGTAAACGCAGATGCGCAGCGGATGCCAGCGGTCAACAAAGATTGCCATGAAATACATTGCCGCCATCATTGCGACAGAGCTGATTGCACTGATCTTTCCGATTTGGTCCAGCGACATTCCCATTTCCTGATTAAAGAAAATACTGAACGTGCCGATTGCGCCGGCGACAGCGGCAAAAGAAGTATACAGAAACCGCAGCACATAAAACCGATGCGAAAACGATTCCCGGAAAAACGTTTTAAGTCCGGCCAGGCCTCTGCCGGCTTTAGCTGATTCCGCATCCGGCTCCGGGTATTGGCCTTCCTTGATCATCAGACAGGCCATTCCGAACCCGACCAGATACAGCACTGCCGCCCAGACAAAAATTTCGCGCATATGCGATCCGGCATATTTGAAAATAAAGAAGTTATAGATGGCTCCAGCCCCCGTTCCGACAATCCGGAACAAGCCCATAAAACGCGCCAGAAACTGCGCCGGAACCACGTCGTTGAACAGATACCAGAATACCGAACCGACGAACATATTGAAAAACTGGAACATGATTAGAAACACCGCAACCAGAACTATGGTGATAGTCGCCGGGGTAAAGGTTCTTAGAAACTCTGAATTTCTCTGCAGCAGGCCGCAAATGTCGTCGCTCAAACCGATTAGCGCCAGGCTGGCGCAGAGAAACGGCATGGTCCAGATGATGAACGGGATGCGCCGCCCCCAGCGGCTGCGGTAGCGGTCGCTTTTAAAGCTGACGTACGGACAGACCGTCATGTTCAGGACTCCCGGCGCGGCGGTCATAATCACCGCCATCAGCGTATTGGAGCACCCCAGCGCTTTTAATTTCAGCGGCAGAATGGTCGGCACCACCGCTTCCATCATGGTGAAGCAGAAATCCCCCCACAGCAGCCAGGCGAAAAGCACGAACAATCCCATTTTGGTATAAGTCAAAGTACCGCAGTGATAAGTTTTGCTACCGGGTGTAACTGCGACAGTATTTTGCGAAACAGATGGCGGTGTTGCATGCATTTGTCGTAATTCTTCCGTATTTAATCGTTATGCCGCAATGGCCTGTATATATATTCTTTATTTTCTCAAAACCACATACAATAAGTTATTGTCAGAAATTATTCAAATGACTTTTTTACGGCAGACGATAATAAATCGGATTTTTCCGGTGTTTCGCTTAAAGAGCATAATTATTCCGGGCGGCCCGGGTACTGGCCGGCTTTAGTTTTTACCCATCCCGCAAAGCAGGAACACTAAAAAAGAACATTTTTACCACAACCACTGAGGACGCTGATTAAAAACAGCGGTATTCTTATTTCAAAAAAGCCGGCGGCGCGGCAGATTAATAGTCCGCAATTCTAACCCAGCGTCATCGGAGCGATACATTACCGCCGATTTTCGAGCAACGGAAACACGGAAAAAAGAAGATTTCCCCCGTAATATATAGGATTTTTTTAGGTAATTCCCAATACGTTTACTCGATTTTATTCCTCATTTTTTAATTTTAACTTTTGTAATTACCTCTATGTACAAAATTAATTATTTAGCGTCGTGTGCAAGTTTTCATGTAAACAATTTTATCGAATTGCCGAATTGGATTTCCTGCAATAAAGTTGAGATAAGATATTTTATGCGCAAGCTTTAAACAGGCAATATCGCCAATACGTTCTCCTGAATTTGCCTGCACAACCCGCCATCTTTCCGCCAGACAGCATAACGATTCGCGGGCAATCGCTTCTGCCATAGCCGGTTCATTCCAATTTTCCGAAGATGATCATTTCCTTGCCGCCTGGATCCGAGCCCCCCTGGGTGACGGTCAGCCAGATGCAGCTGTTGTGTTCATGGATGGACGGGTATTGAAACGACTTTTCGGACTCAAAGTGGTATTTGCGTTCCCACGTCTTTCCGTCGCGTGAGATGTCGATGTTAAAGACACACCGGAATGCCTCGCCCGCTTCCTGCCAGCCGAGATAATAGGCGCCGCGCAGTCGCTCAAATACTGGCTTGGAGCTGGTGCCGTTGGGAACATGCGCACGAGACTCCGCCGGGGTCCAGAGGATACCATCCTTGCTGGTGGCAAAGGCATAGTTCCGATCTCCAGCGTCCTGTCGGCAGATTGCCATCCAGGTGCCGTCCGGCATCCGGTTGATCGCGTTTTCCGTGAGAAACATCCCCTGCGGTTCCGTGAAATGGCCAACGATCTCAAAGGTGTCGAGATTCTCGTTAAGAACAGCCATGGCATTGTGTCCGGAATCGAAATTATCGATACCAACGCAGGGCTTTCCATCGTGGACCTTGAACGAGTCGATGATGCAAAGCGCGTGGTCGGATGGATTTCCTTTGAAACCATGCGCAACTGCATCATCAAAGAAGTGCCGAAGTTGCATTGGCAAAACCCCTGCCCTAGTACTCTATAAACCTAAAAATTTCGCATAGACTAGTTAGATTGCGGATTGGATTTATTCGTTCTTACTGATGGGCGATATGAATATCGTCCGAAGGATGAACGGGAAAATACGAACGCAAGAAACTAGCCGCGTAGCGGTTGCGATCTTTTGAATTTGGATTCGTACCCTTCGAATGCCTTCGATACCACGGTATCGGCGGTTTCTCAGAATACGAACCAATCTTCAAAATATGCGCAATCTATACGCAATTTTTAGTTTTACAGAGTACTAGTCTTAAGCATGGCGCGATGGATGGATGTTGAGAATGCCAGCTTCTCAAGGTAAAAATCGATGAACCAAGTCTGTGTCCGGCCCTGCTGGCCGCCAGCGCTGCGGCGATTCCAGCCGGACCACCACCGCAAACCACAACATCAGCATCAGCCAATACCGGAAGCTCCCGCTACGGAATTATGATTGCCGGCAAAGCGTTAAGCCTGTCGTAACGCTCAATTAAACATTCATGACTATCCATGCTTGATCTTCCTTAAATTATATGCGGAGTCTTAATAAATTATAGAAAATCGCGTGCGGAAAGATTTCCGCCGGGAGTATCTATCCGAACAGGAATTTGGTTTCCGGTTTATGGTCAATGTTGCGCCAGCGCAGGCGAAGAACGGATTTTTCCGACTCCGGTGACCAGCAGATCAGCACATGATTGCGTCCCTGTTCCAGCGGAATATCGCTGACCGTGACCATGCCGCCGAGTTTTAGCGGGGCGCGGGTATCGCCGTTGATCGTCACCTCGCATGTACCGTCGCCATCGAGGTCGAGGAAAGTGTAGGCCTCCGGATTCGGTACGCCCAGATTCGAACTGGCATCCTTGCGCTGAACTGCGGAATGCACCTGCAGGTAAGCGTACACCGGAAGTTGCAGGTCGAGACCGGCGGCAGAAATCTCGCCGTTCGGACGCGGCACATTGCGGTGCCAGTCGCCGACGCCGAAGATGGGAGAACTGCTGATGTGTTCCAGGCGATACTGCGTGCTGGCTAACAAACTCTGGCGCAGCCCGGCATCAACCGGCATGTTCAGCAGGTGGATTTTTTCCGGATAGCCAGGGCTTTTCGCGCTGCTTTCCGGCACGCGATCGCCGTTCAGCAGACTGCCGTCAGCCGTGTAGCCGAGATTGGCGGCAAGGCGGTTGGACAGACGGGCAAAACGGGCTCGCTCCGGCGCATCGGCCGGTACGGCAAACTGGTTGAAGATAATCTGTCCGGCGCCGGCTTTGACACGGCCAAGCACAATGGCACGTTCGTTTTTTTCCGCATAGAGGAAACGCGACATAGTATGGGCGCGCAAAGGTTCAGCACGACCGCCGAGAGTGAAAAATTCCTTCAGGACGCTTTCGGTCGGAGTTTCTAACAGTGCGTCCAGACCCGGGAGTGGCTGCAGGAACCGTTTGCCAATTGCGCAGTTCTGATTTTCTTTCGGACAATAGGTCCAGGTTTCAATGCCGCAGGTGTCCTCGTTTGAAACCCCGGCCAGCAACGGATCGTCCGCAACACGCACCGCCTGGTAAACCGGCTCCGCAAATTCCGCCAGCTTAAGTTCGATGCCCAGTTCGCGGGCAAATGCTGAAAGCACTTTGCCGGTGGCGTTATTGATAATGACACTATGCCCGGCGCGGGCTTGATAAGCCAGTTCCGCAACTTTTTCCGGGGCCAGCGCCGCACCGTCTACCAGCACCACTGCTTGCAAGGCGGCGGCTCGATAACGCAGCAGCCGTTCCAGCATATTTCCGAGCAGTTTCGCCGCTGCCGGAATGGCCTCGGCTTTGGTCGTTATGTTGAGCTGGCAGGCAATTAGCAGTCCGGCGCCTTCGCGGATTTCGACCACGCCGGCATAAGCCAGTCCGCCATTTCCAAAGCTGCCTTCGTCGCCGTCAAGGATGAACAGCGTGTGCTTCCCTTCGTCTTTGCGGTAGGCACGGCTCACGACAAAGGCGTCGCCGCCCTGTTCAGGATAGGGGGAATCACCCCAGAAGGCCAGCTCTCCTTCGCTCAGACCGGCCAGCGCCGGATGTCCGGGAGCCCGGAAGAACTGCGCCTGCAGCGGTTTGTCCTCCAGCGCAAGCGAATTGAATAATGAAACTTCCTGTTCCATGACCAGCACTCGTCCGCCGGCACGGCAGAAAGCCTGAATTTGACGGTTCTGAGTTGAGCCGGCCACGACAGTGTTCTTCTCCATAATCAGAAGATCGAATTTTTCCTGCGCGAGTTTGTCCAGAGACTGGATATACACGGTTTCAGCTCCCATGTATTTCAAAGCGGTCTTCAAACTGCCCGGACCGAACACCGCGATCCGGCCATCCGGCAACGCTTCACGGAGGCGGCAGTCAATGCGGATCGGACGTTCCCAGGCATCGAGTACGACACCGGTATCGGCCGCAGTGAACTGGCCGCGCCAGCGATATTCGCCTGGAGGCACGGTCGCCAGTTCCATATTCACTTCGAGTTCAGCCACCTGCCCACGCTCGATTGCAAATTTCTTCTCGATTTGGGACACGGCTTTACCGGAGACCGTATCCACAAGCGCGCCGCAAAGCAATCCTCTTACTGGCGTTGCCGTGTCGTTCACGGCGAAAAGCCGGCGGCTCAATTTGTTGTCGGTGAAGTAGCCGCTGCGCTGGCTGAGGTCAATGACCGCGAACGGACGGAAGGCATCTTTCTGAATGGCAAAGCTCCAGTTCGGCGTGTAGCCTTTCTCGTTTGGTTTCCAGAAGGAGAACTCGCTGGAGTGCGGCGGCACCTGTAAAGGTTTCACGCCCGGCGTGGTGTAATCGGGATAGCCGAGGCGCACAAATTCGGTTTCCATGCGCAGGTTTTCCAGACAGGACAGATTCCAGGGGCCGTAACAGCAGACGCCCAGAGTACGGCCGGCTTCGATTATCAGCGCGGTGTCGCGGGCCGCCGCCTCATCGATGGCGCGGAATGATGACCAGGTTTTGTCGCCGCCCAGGTGCGCGGTGTTGTTGGGGCCGGCGTAATGATAGAGCGACATTTCTCCGCTGTGCAGCGGACGTTCACGTTTCCACCAGCCGGTACCGGCGCAGGCTTTATAGTAGTGACGGCTGATGACATCCTGCTCCGACTCATTCCACAAAGAACTGTCGCCTTCATGATAGGCTGTTCTGGTCGGATCCAGTTCATTGAACAGCTTGCGCAGTTGCGGCAGCGTATCTTCAAGCTGGCGTGTGGTGTGCGGATTCCAGCGGGCTTCGTTCTCGACGCTCCACATGATGACGCAGGGATGGTTTTTGTCGCGTTTTACGAAGCGGCGAATGTGGTCTCGCGCCGCGACCCAGAACTCCGGCGAATCCGCCGCCAGGGCGCCGCCGGAACCGTGAATGCCGGTTTCGCCGGTGATCAGCATGCCTTCCTCGTCGGCCAGATCCATGATCAACTGCGGATGCGGATGGGTATGCAGACGCGAGTGGTTCATATTGGCATCGCGGATCATGCCGAACCACTGGCGGATCCAGCTTTCGGTGAAACAATACGGCGTGGCCTTGTGGCCCCAGTCGGAAAAGAGGTGCAGCGGGTAGCCGTTAAGCATCAAGTCACCGCCGTCAAGCCATACTTCGCGGAAGCCGAAGCGTTCGCAGTGGGTTTCCTGCCCTGACAGGGCAGTTTTCAACACATACAAAACGGGGTTTCCCGGCTGCCAGAGTTTGGCATTTGTCCACGGCGCCTGCATGGTGTGCGTTATCCGGCCATTGGCCGGAACGGTAATTGTGAAAGGCTGCAGAGCCAAAGCAACAGATGCGGCAGCCGCCCGCGATGTCCGTTCCCACTCATGCACCGACGGGCAGATATCCACCGTGCATTCCACTCCGGCCGCATTCACCAGTTCCCAGATTATTTCCAGCTTTTTTTCTCGGACTGACGAGCGGACCGTCACATCCTCGACCCGGACAGCTCCGCGCCTCACCAGATGCACGTCCTGCCAGATACCGCAGTGATATTGAACATTCCAACTGCCAATCGGCACTTTGATGCGGCCGTTTTCATCCCGGTCGTAATCATCGATGAACAGCGCGATTTCGTTGGTGCCGGCGCGCAGGTAATCGGTAACATCCGCCACCAGCGGCAGTGTCGGATGAATGTGAGCACAGATTTTCTTTCCGTTGACAAACAGCGTAGGCTTCGGCTCCACCGCTTCGAATTCCAGGAAGTAGCGCTGTCCTGCAGTCATCCCGGACAGTTCCACGGTGCGTCTTGCCCAGGCGCGTCGCGTCAATGTCCAGTCAAGCGGATAGCCAAATGCGTCGAAAAGAAACTCGGTGTCTTTGGTTATCGCTCCGGGCGTCTGGAACAGCTCTTTCCGGTCGGTGAAATATTTCTCCCCCTTCTGCCGCACCCCGTCAACGACTTTGGTCCAGAATGACGGCACCAGGTATTGGGCTTCGTTCCAGCCTTCAGCGGGCACGGCCTCGGCCGTTGCGGCGTTATCAGTGACCGGCTGAAAATCCCACCAGCCGTTGAGGCAGATCCGGTTATCGATTGAATAATGTCTTGGCATTGTTATTCTTCCTGTTTTTAGTGACATTGTCCATTATTTATATTATTGTTAATAATAATTATATTATATTAAGTTGCATATGCTATATTATAAGGTAATTTATGCTTAATGTAAACATATCTAAACTTTATTATATTGTCATAAATAATCAAAATACTGTCAAAAATGCTTAAAGTAGAATATTACTCCGATATCGTGCCAGCTGGTTCAGGAATTTTTCCTCACTATTGTTGTCACCTTAAAAATGTCATTCCGAAAAATTATTCCATTGAGTTGCTTGCCTCCGGAAAAATGTATTTCCAGCATCTGCCGGGTGAAACACACCTGATTGATTATCCGTGCCTGCGCTGGCAGGCTCCGGGCAACACTTATCACTACGGTCCGGCGGACAAGGACGGCTGGGAACATTACTTCATTCTTTTCAGCGGTGAACGCGGCAGGACTTTATATGAACTGGGATTTTCCCGGCTGGCGGAGAAATGCTTCATTCCGATAAAAAGAGTCGATCACTATCGCCATCTGTTCAGTACGATACATCATATTCTTCAGCATCAGGGGCTGGATAAGAACCGCGCTATTTTTCATCTGGAGGAATTGCTTATTTCCGCAATGGAAGATACCGCCAGTCACAAAGGATTCAATAAATACCGTGACGAGATTAAAATAATTTGCGACAACATGAGGGATCATTTACAAAATGACTTCAACTTTAAGTCAATAGCCGCATCCATGAGCGTTTCTTACAGTCATTTCCGTAAACTTTTTATTGAATACACCGGGGTTCCGCCTCATCAATACCTGCTGCGCACCAGAATGAGTGCGGCGGCAGAACGTTTACAATTCACGGATATGCCGCTCAAGGAGATTGCATTCGAGCTGAATTTGGGCGATCCAGTTCAGTTTTCCAAGGCCTTCCGGAAAATGTATGCCATGCCGCCGGCCAGCTACAGACAGAAAGTTTCTCTTTCCGCCGGATAAGCATAATATACCATCATTCCATCGTCATATATCAAATGCTTTATTAAACTTATATTCCGCAGTTAAACAAGAAAATCTTTTGTGCCTGATTATAAATAAAACTTTGCACAAAACAGGACATTCCACGAACGGGAGAAAACAGCCGGATACAGTTTAACCCTCCGGAGTGCGCCGCTTGAACATATCTTCTTCATCAGCGTCACCTTGCGGTATGCTTATACAACGTCGGTTCAAACTTACGTCTCCGGCACTGTTGTTCAACCGTTGTACTTAATTCCGTTGATGGCCGGTGATTCACGCCGTCAATCAATGCCATCTGTCACTTCACCCGCGTTCCCTGCATAATTTCAACAGGCTGCTCAAGCAGCCTGTTGCCAGACCAATACTGGTGTCAGCGCAGCCGTAATATACTCTGATCTCATCCAGCTCGGGGAAAATTACAAATCCTGCTGGAAACGTGACATTGGGCACAATACCGTTGAATTCGTATGGTTCGGCCGGAGAAAGAATAGCGCTGCGGGTTAATCCGATAACCTGCGTCGGATCATCGGCGTCAAGCAGTATGGCGCCGATACTGTAGCGGTGACCGGCACAGGAACGGCTCACACCATGAATAATGACCAGCCAGCCTTCGCTGGTAAGTACCGGCGGTGTCGGCCCGATCTTGGTGCCGGCCCAGTAGCTGAAACCAGGCTTGAGCAAGGGCTGGTGATCACCCCAGTGCAGCAGGTCAGGCGAATAGGAAATCCACAGATTACCCATCTCATGAAAATCATTGGGTGCAACGCGGTAAGGACGGTCAAGACGCACATAGCGGCCTTTAATCTTCTTCGGGAACAGACAGGGCATCCGGTTATCCGGCAGCGAGATGATGCCGAGGTTTTCCCGCGTCTTGAAATCGGTGGTGCGGGACAGAATTCCCATGGTTCCCCATGGGCCGCAGCCGGGGTGGATGATGTAATAAGCGCCATCCAGCGGGGTGATGCGGTAATCTATGCACTGTTCGGTGACTGTGCTGTATGGTGGCTCGGCGGAAGGTTCGAACAGCGGGTCCGGATTGATGTCAAAATTGACCCCGTCTTCGCTGGTGGCTACATGGCCGGTAAATGCCGCCGTCTTGCCGCGGTAACAGCCGCTGTTGTGCTGCACCGGCACCAGCAGCAACGCCTTGCCGTCGTAAACAGTCTGACCCGGGTTGAAGATGGCGCAAGCGCCGGGAAAATCGGCTGGCACAATGATCGGGTTTTCCGGGTGCCGCTGCAGAGTAAATGTTTGTGGATGCATATTTTTTCCTAATTAGACAGTTAATGGTTCAGTGTAGAGATAAATTGTGCCGAGTTCGTCGAGCGCACCAATGGCCAGGGTTTTGCCATCCGGCGAGAGGGCGACGCAGCAGGGTTCAGTATTACCGACAATTCCCGGCAATCCAGGTACTCCGGCCAGGGTGCGGCCAATCTCGCGCAGGCCGTTCTCATCGTCATAATAGAAGGCATGACCGAGATCGGATGAATTCCCGGCCACACCGAAGGCGCGGGTGTGTTCAGCGTTAGTGACAATCTGATGGACGGGACCGTGCGGACCGGCGGCGCCAAGCGCGAAAGTTCGTCCGCTTTCCAGATGAACCTTTGCAACCAGTCCGTCTAATGTTCCGACCAGTATCCAGCCGTTGCTCCACGGCACCCAGCAACTGGGTTTGGCCAAAAGCTGGCGACCCTGCCTGGCAGGCAGCTTCGCACCGGCCGCAACAGCCGGCAGCGTTGAGAGCCCGCACACATCCGGAAATTCCCAGTCAGCCGGTGCAGCAGACAATGTGACAACCCCCGCCAGTCTGCCGTCGTGGATTTCCACCCCTTGCCGCGGTGCGCCTTCGCGTCCCCCGCACCAGGCGCGCAGGGTACCGTCAGCCTCCCAGCGCAAAGCACGTACCGAGCCATTGCCCCTTCCGAGACACTCCCAAACACGCACTGCAGCTATTGATGCGGCGTGAATTGTGCCGTCTGATTCTTTTTCTATCTCACGGCGCATGGCATACATCTCAGCAGCGAATTCGTGCAGTTTATCGGCCTTTTCCTTGAACTGCGGATCGGAATGAATCGTTTCCGCATCCTTGAAAAGCATATATGGGTGTACATCGTCAGCCCGCAGGCGCGGCTTATCCCAGTCACGTTCGACAATTTTCAGATCGACGGCCAGGACGTGCGCCGGATCCTCCATGTAGTTGGTGTCGGCGAAGTGTAGCACGTCTTTACGTGAATCCATAACCAGTTCGCTGACGGTGCTGACAACCCGGCCGGGGCGACCCAGCAGGCCGGCGTTGCGCGGCTCGCCGCCGTCGGCGAGATCCCGGCGGCAGAGCATCACATGCATGCCGATATTGGGGTTGTAATGATTGCAGAGGCCATACCAGAGAATGCCCTTTGAATCGAAGGCGATACCGGCGCTTTGACGAATGCATTTGCCGGATGTGGCACGCAGCTCAGGCGGTACCAGGCTGCCGATGCGCTGGACTTTTTTTGTCTTTGGATCGATTGCAAAAAGGTCGTCACTGAAATGGAAAGTAATATAAAGCCGTCCATCGGGGCCGTTGGCATGGAAAGCCATCACTCGCTGCCCTTTGCTGGCTGGATTCGGATCTGTATCGCTCACAATCACGCCGAGATCCTCGATGGCGAAGGTGTCCGGATTAATGCACCAGACATGTCCGGAACGGCTGGATGTGTAAATATTCCCTGCAGTGTCGCGAGCCAGCGACCAGGCGGCCATTTCAGTAGTCTGGCCGAAATCACGCAGTGCCTTGGTTGTAAGATCCATGCGCCAGAGATGACCTTTAAGGAAGGTGGTAAACCAGAGTGCGTGGTGGCGCGGATCGTAAATCGCACCATAGATGCTGTCGCGCGGCACCGGAATTCCAAGCGTGTGCACCTCTCCAGTTTTCGGATCAAAAACCAGCAGATGCGAACCGGGAAACCCTTCCCATTGGTGCGAGTAGTAATTGCGGAACATCCAATGCTTATGTACCGGAGACGGACTGGTGGTATGGGTGGCCATAATCAGCCGTCCGTCGCGCATTGTGTTGATAGAGGTGTGTATCTTGCTCGGCGGTATCTCGCGCGGCCCGATTAACGTCTCCACTCCGGCGTCAAAGCAGAATTTCAATTCCCCCGTTTCCGGCAAGTATTCATAAAGCTGGGCAGAGGCCGAACTCATGTATTCATTGCAAAGCGAAGTGAACATCCGACCGTCGGGTGTACTGATGAAATCCCAGATCGAATTGTGACTCGATTTGAACGGAAAGTTGCTCACCCGCACCGCGCTTTGCGGCACGAGATCAAAAAGTTCTTTTGGAAAATCTTTGACACTGAGTGTCTGATATGTTGCTCTATTCATAATTTATTATTCCATTCTGATATTTTGTTTTGTACTTGTTTAAGGCTTTACAATGTTTAAGTAATCAAGGCAGGAGGTATTGACCGATGTTTCGGCACTCTGATCCGCCGCTGGTTCGTGCCGTTCCATCAGGCGGAGCACTTGCAGCACCACCAGAATGGCGGCAGAGCTGAACACTTTAGCCAGCGCGAAAAAATAAATATCCCGCGGCATATCCAGATCAATGGTCCAGAAAATCTGCATCCAGTACAGTGGAAAAGCGATTAACCCCTGGATTCCCATCACCAGAAGCACCCCGTGATGCGGAATGCCGAAGCGGGGCGTACCGCCGGCGAGGTGGACTTTTATGTCCCGCTTCACGCTCCGCACCTGCCAGAGCCAGACGGCAGTTATAAGCAGCATCAGCGGGGTGAATACCAGCGCGTACCAGTAGGCAGACTGATTCAGTCCGTGCCGCTGCATCAGGAACAGAAAAACCGGCGTCAGCAGCAGCGTGATGACAAAGCCGGCGGTGAAGGCGTGCAGCGAAGCCAGCGTCAGTTGCGGCTTCAGCACAATCGGGATGCCGCCGTCATTGCTCATTTCATCGCGCCCGCTTGCGCTCCATGAGGCCGGTGGACGGTAGTGCTCGTCCCCGCCCAGGCGGCGCCATTCCCGATACAGACGGACCATCAGCACGGCAGCCACAATCGTGAACGGCCATGACCATACAAAAAGCCAGCGGTAGCAGAATCCGCCTTCCGGCCAGAACCATTTCAGTCCGTCCAGAAACAGGCCTGCCGCCAGCCCGGCAATCATGTTGGCGACAGCCACCAGCAAAGCCCTGGCGGAACAGAATTGGGCATAGCGGGATTTCGGATAGATGCGCATCAGCATGGTGTAAGCGCTGACCCCTTGTAATGCCGCGCTGAATGAACTTGTCAGCGTAATACCGATGCCGAGCCAGAAATAAAGATGCCCGGGCAGAGTTACCGGCACCCAGACCCAGTTGGTGAATCCCATTACCGCACTGAACACCGCCAGATAGGTCATAATCCGCAACGGATGCCAGCGATCAACGAAAGCCGCGGCAAAGGCAGTAGCCACCAGACCGGCTACTCCGCCGACACCCGCCAGCCACCCGATCTGCTCTAATGTAAGTCCCATCTCCTTCTGAAAAAACACGGTAAAGATTCCGCAGCCGCAGGCTAGAATCGTGAAAGAGTGCGTCAGATAACTGTACCAGTAAAGACGATGAGAAAATGACTCCTTGCCGAAGGATTTGATGCCCGAAATAAATCCGCCGCCCTCGATGCCATCTTTATCTTCAACCGGCGGATATTTTCCTTCTTTAACCATCAGGCACATCAGTCCAACTCCGATCAGATAAACCAGCGCCGCGCCGGTGAAGATTTCCCGCATGCTGGTCTCCGCATACTTGAAGATAAAGATGCTGTAACACGCTCCGGCCGTCGTGTGTATGATACGGAACAGCCCCATGAACCGGCCGAGAAACTGCGGCGGCACCAGATCGTTGAACAGACAGTGGAAGACAGAGCCGACAAACAGGTCGAAGAAGCGGAATGCGAGCATAAACAAGGCGATCAACCCGATTGTAATGGTTGCCGGTGCCACTCCCTGCAACGGGCCAATCATGCGTTGCAGCCAAAAGCCGATATCCTGACTCCAGCCCAGCAATACGAGGCTTATGCATAGAAACGGCAGTGAGAAAAGGATGAACGGAATGCGCCGTCCCCAGCGGCTGCGGTAGCGATCACTCTTGAAACTGACCCACGGACATACGGTCATGCTGAGCAGGCTCGGCAATGTGGTCAGAATCAAGCCGATCAGCCAGTTTGGCGCTTCTAACTGCTTAAGTTTCAACGGCAGTACTGTCGGGCCAACTAATTCCATGAGCATGAAGCAGAAATCGCCCCAGAGCAACCAGGCGAAGAGCGCTACCAGGCCGGCTTTCGTGTAAACCAGGGTACCGACGCTGTAGCGGGCAGACCCTGACATAGCCGGGTTGGTGCTTGCTGATTCTATCTGTTGGGACATAGAAGTATTTCCTATTTTTTCGAGCCGGCGGCAAGCAGATTATGTCGTGCCTGCCAGTAGGAAATTGTATCCCGCGAAAAATTGTTCATTTTAGGAAAGTGTTTAAAGACTAATTCTCTTGCCGCTTTTGCGTCATTTTTACCAAGCAGGGCGAGAACTTCGTAATCTTCCGCGCCTAACCGTTGTGCCTCGAAGCGCAGACTGATCCACGGCCCGGTATCGCCAGGATAGAGAATATGGGTGTCTCCGGCTGGGAGAAAATTTTTAGCTGGATCCCCGGAGCCGGTAAAGACAACGGACTGTTTGAAAGGATCGCTCATCCAACTGTTCGCCCCCCAGTGCAAGTATCCGGAAAGACCGTAGCCATAAACAAACCATGGGATAGACACGATGCGGGTACGTTCCTGGTCCAGCAAACGGTTCACCCAGGCGCCGCCAGGTCCCATGCAGGTGTAGATCGACACCTGTTGTCCGGCAGCTTTACGCTGTTCAAAAAACTCGCGCCGGAACTCATAGACGTTCGCCATCGGACACCATTCGTCCACAGAATCGGCAATTCCCAGGTTCGGCGAGTTAATCACCTCGTAAATTTTCACGCCGGGAATTTCCTCACGCAGCATTTTTGCCGCCCGGACGTAGAGTGCGTTGTCTGACTCCGGCACCTCGTCGAACACCTGCATCTTGAATTTGCCGGACAATCCATTGGCTTCAATCACCTGCCGTATCTGTGCGAATAATGCCCTGGCTTTGGCATCTCCATCCGGCGTGCCAAAAACCGGACTTTTGTAGCTGTTCACCCCCCATTGCGGTTTCTTTGGATCCCTGGGCAGAACCGGGTGGAAGATACCAACCCCGAGGAAGTCCCGCATTCCAGCTTTTTTGAGTACTTTTATCATGCGGTCCAGCCGTTCACTGAACTGTGGTTCCGTACCAGTCGGGCAATCAACTGCCATTTCCGGCAGCAGAAGTCTGCCGGTAGATTGACGCCCCTCAACCAGAGTGCGGGCATAATCTCCGTAAAGCCGCCAAAACTCATCCGACCACAACGGAACCTTATAAGCATTGGCAATCGGTCTGGTTCTGCTGGTTTGCACCAGATTGAATGTTCCCTGTTGCGGTGGCGGCACTTTAACCGCGTAAACCTGAGTGGCGAAACTGCTGGAAAAAACCTGACCATCCTTAAGCTTTGCGGTTACGGTATAATCATGCCGACCCGGCCTGGCATCAACATTCACCGGCCAGCGAACCGCGAAAGCAGCGCATCCACGCCGGTTGAAACCGGCACTCCGGAAATTCCACGCCGCTGAATCCCAGTTTACGCCAACCGGAGCCATCGCGTCAGCAATCTCGAACGGCGCTCGGCGGATGACATGCGGATTCATTTTGCCATCTCTGATTTCTGTACCAAAACTTACACCGGTATTCTGCTCAACCGGCACAAAGTCAAGCGCAAACCATTGCGCCCCGGTTAATAATTTACCATCTTCGAGCAGTTCTATGTTTTTGATCTGTAACTTTTCCGGTTCGCCGGACAATGCCACCTGCACCAGCATCGTTCCACCTAGCGGAGCCGCCAGAGCAACTCCCAGCGCCGGCGGGCGTTTATCCGGATAAACCGCTTCCATCGGATCGACAATCAGTAGATCGGCTGCCATCATCTGACTTATCGGCAAAACCATCGTGAACATAAAGAACAGGATAATAGAGGCGAATATTTTTCTCAAAAGTAATAATTTCATGCTGCAGTGCCTTCTCAAAAATTAAACATTGATGATTTTCTATTTCAAAAATATAGGTTCAAGTGATTTTATGTATCTTGATTTCAATTTTTATTGGATTATTGCACGAATGGCAGGCCGGCGATTTCCTGTGCCATTTTTCTATCTTTATCGTTCCAATTCTGATTTTTCAGGAATGCAGCATCAGTAAGTTGTTCCTGTCCGCAAGGTTAAATTATAGGGCGATGAGGTTCCGCGGGTAGTTGGATTCCAGGATTTCCAGTTCCGCAGACTTAGATAGTCCAGCGGGCCGACATGACCATCAAAAAATGCAACATTGGCTCTGAAATTATGTCGCGCGTTAATTATACAGGCCGAAGTATTTCCGTCCGCCGGAAAGACCTTATTAGGGGTTATTAGATAGGAACCATTGGTACCGGTGGCGGTGGTATCAGCCGTCAGCACTGAATCCGCAAAATAAATCAGACTGGTGTTATTTTTGAACTTGGAGATGATTGCTAATTTCTGTGGCGGCAAAGATGTGGAAGTTGGACTCGTTCCGAAAGTATAGCGATTAAGCCCATAGCTTATTTCTTCGTTATTCCAGCTTGTTGCTTTAGGTTCGCCTGGACAAAGTATGATTGGCCTCCGGCCTCCTGTATAGGTATATCCAGGGCCCGCCACATATTTCAGTTCGTGGATTGTGTCAAACCAGCGGTGATATGCAGCCGAACTCTGGGTGGCTGCCATAGTCCACTCGTTATAATCTGAACTGTAATAGAACGCGCATGTTCCAATCTGTTTTAGATTACTGGCGCAGGAAATCGCTTTAGCTTTGTCGCGGGCCTTGTTCAGCGCCGGCAGCAGCATTGAGGCCAAAATCGCGATGATCGCGATCACCACGAGGAGTTCAATGAGTGTAAAAATTCGGACCTTTTTTCGACTTGTGTTCATAATTCGCCCCTTTCTTGTTTATTTCTGATGTTAATTGGTCAAATTCACTTTGTATATTATAGATTATACATTCTAAACGTTAAGAGTCAATAAGGGAAAGATAATTTTTTTGCTTTTTTTGGGTGCGGAAAATGTGAAGTAAAAAAGTGATAAAGTAAATATAAATTCGGGGAATGCTGCCGGACGATTATTTGCATATAGAATTCAGTCTTTTCGAATAACAGAAGGGCGCGGAACCAGACGTACTGGAATGGTAACGCGAGACGGAACAGCGGCATTGGAATCACCATTAATCATGCGCAATAGCATTCTGGCGCATTCCCGCCCCATCAATTGCTTGTCAACTTCCAATGTTGCAAGCCCCGGTACAGAATATGCGGCAAAATCAGCGTTATCAAAGCCCATCACTGCGACATCTTCCGGCACCCGGCGTCCAGCATCACGCAACACCTGAATTGCATGAAAAGCAAAAAAATCATTGGCGCAAAACCAAAAACCGGCATTACCGCTCTGCTCAAGCACTATTTTTGCAATGTTTTTTGCACCGCCCTCGCTCCAAGGATCTCCGCGAAATACCGGAATGTCGAGAGCTCTGCCGGCGCGAGCCTCTACTGCCGCCCGGAACCCTGCCAGTCGCGCCTCCAGGTTTGGCGACTCGGGATTGCGGGAGATGAACGCAAATGAACGATATCCCATATCCCAGGCGTACCCGCCTGCCAGCCGGCCACCGCCGAAATTGTCTGGAACAATGGCCGGGACATCCTCAGGGGCTTCATCAGCGACCACTATCCGCGGACATTTCCGGTACAGAGCCTGCAAATAAGCAGCGCTTGGCATGCCAAGCACCACCAATCCCTCAACATAACCATCAAGCAGAATTGGAGGAGACTTCAAATGCTCTACCTCATCGTCAGTGATAGCCGCCAGTAGAACTTTGTATCCGGCAATCATGAATTCCGACTCCACCCCCATCATGATTCGCAGAGACAGCGCTTCATCCGAAAAATGTTCGACTACCCTTCCGGGAATGAGAAATCCGATAATGCCAGTCTTGCCGGTACGCATCCCCTGAGCCATAACGTTAGGGCGATATCCCAGACGTTCAGCTACTTCGCGGACCCGCTGTCGCGTTTCCTGACTGTAGCGTGAATCATCGCGCTGAAGAATCTGAGAAACCGATCCCATTTTCAAGCCGCACGCCTGTGCGACATCTTTCAGGGTAATCACATTCCGCTCGCTTTGTATAATGCGCTTCATGAAGTTTCTTCTTAATGGTAAATATTCACTAGACTATCTGTAAATCTAATCTCATAAAGCAGTTTTTCAAGAAAATAAAAAAACAGAGAGTCAAACAAATAGCCTGTGCCAGGGATTCTAGCGGATTTGCGGACTTGCTTGGGTCATTCAAAAAACAGTGCAGTTAATTTTTATCTTTTCTGACAACGTCCCCTAACTGAACCGCATCTCCATTGTTTCCTGCTGTAAAAATTCACGGCAGTTCCTGAGGAAGGCAGTTGCGGCTTATACACATTGCGGCGCATTTTCCCGCCGCCTCCCCCATTGCGACAGCGTTGCCGGTAACGCGATAACTGGCGTGCGCCCAGAAGTCGCCGCTGATGCAGCGCCCCGCCAGCAGCAGCCCTTTCACATCCCGGGCGATTAAAGCGCGCAGCGGAATCTGGTATGGTTTACTGTGAATGCCGCCGTTTGACAAGCCTTTATCCTTGTCCGGGTTGACGGAATGCACGTCGACACAGAAGGTCACGTCGCAAACGGAATCGGAAAATTTTGCTCCGGCCGCGAGATCGTCTCGGGTCATGGTGTAAAGCCCGTGAATGCGCCGTCCTTCGCGGACACCAATCTGTTCCCCTGTGGCCACCAGCCGCAAATTCCGCCACACCCCGCCAAGTCTGCGCAGGCCGTCAGTTATCTTCCGGATTTCGCCCCGTGCTGCGATTGTGGCACTGGTAAGGTCATCCGCTTCGGTGCCCTTCACTTTATACTGATGATTCGCCATGAGCAGATAAAGATCATCATAAATGCGGAACATTGTTGGATTATGGTATGACGGATCATGCCCGATTTTCAACACCTCCTGCCGCAATGCAGCCTGCGGTTCGCCCCAGGGCAAACCTTCATCGCTGATGAAAGGACGCATTTCATCAGCAGTTAAACCGCTCAGTACTGCCATCAGGCTCATCGGCTGGGTCAAGCCATCCTCGTCGCGCCCCATGTCAAATTTACAGCCTGCGGATGCCGCCACATCACCGTCGCCGGTGGCATCGACAATAATCCTGCCACGCCAGGCTTCGCGTCCGGATTTTGACTCAGTGAGCACATGCGTTATCCGGTTTGATTCGTCCAGTTTCACAGCACATACCCGGGTATAAAGACGAATATCCACGCCTGCGGCGATACACATCTCATCGAGTATGTTTTTCATTCCTTCCGGGTCGCAGCACGATGTACTGGTTCCATCCGCTTTGACTGCGCGAAAACCGCGTTCCAAAAGCTGCTGCATAATTTCCGGCATCAGTCCCTGTTTGTTTTCATGATCGATGATCCAGCTTAAAGCCCCGGCCGTCCATATTCCGCCAAGGCAGCCGTTGCTCTCGATCAGTAAAGTTTTAGCATGGCTGCGCGCCGCCGCGACAGCGGCAGCCACGCCTGCCGGCCCGCCGCCGCAGACGATAACATCGTATACCCCGCAGACCGGAGTCTGACGAACTGTTTCAGCAATGTATTCAGAAATATGACTATGCGATTTCATGAGTTTTATAACCTTTTAAAAAAAATTCAGCCTTGTTCTATTTTAGTTAATTCCGGAGAAAAGTCAAATGGTAAAGCATGATCATCCGTACAACAGACTCTCAATACGGACAGCGTCCAGGATTACGGTATTCCCGGATGAAAGAACGACCAGGAAGTCTTCAAACTGTCTCATACTTGGAATTGCCGGATGATTGCCGCGGATACATCATTTTCCGCTCCCATGAGTGGACTGGATGAGGCTGATCAGAGTGTAATTCATCCCCTTGACCGGAACAGTAAACTGTCCATTTTTCCATGGAATGCTGGTACCGGTCCGCTCGTCGGACAGGAGCGGCTCTGCACCTGCCGGCCAACCGAGAGCCGCCAGATTCACGGTAACCTCGACAGGTCTGTCCCTGGGAATCGGATTAACGATGACCAGCACCGCGCGCTGGCCATCAAAGGCGTAGGCCGAGACCAAAGCCTGCTCCGTGCGGCTAGTTGTCGGACAACCAGGACGCCAGTATGGAAGAAAGCGTGTTTTGGGCGAACTGAAACCGAGGTGCGCGCGCAGTTTCCACCATTCCGGTGCCGCATCTTTCATCTCCCAAGAGGCGAGGAATTCCACGCCCTCGACCGCGCAACGGCCGATAACCGAATCGCTGGCGGCTTTTTTCTGTTCCGTGGTCGGCGGTGCCTTGAGGTTCGAGGCACCCCAGCAACCGGGATCGCGCTTGAAGCCCCAGCCAAGAAAATGGGTGAGCAGGACATCGGGCACACCCGAAGCCTGCCCGCCGCCGCACTCGACACGAAACTGCTCGGGGGAAATGGTTCCATCCATCAGCGCGAACGGACCTTGTTTGGCAAAGACATCGTCGTATTGCTCACCCGGAAACCACCAGTCGGCATAACCGTGGTAAACTGGACAGAAGCGGTTCTGGTCGTGCGCCATCCAGCTCAGAGGACACTCCGGCGTACTGTAACGGCGGACGATCCCGGCCAGGCGGCGTGCCAGTTCACGCAAACCGAGGATCTGGTAATCAAAAACTTTGCGTCCGAACTGGTCTACTTTCAAGTGCGCCGGGTTCACCTTGCTCAGATCCGTGGTCCACGCCGGATCGACATGGCTGCTCAGATCGGTGTAAAGGCTGGTCGGACCCGCCTGCCGTTCCAGTTCCTCCGCCGTCCAGCAGAGGTAGTCGGCATAGGATTGGAGGCCGGGATTTACCCGCGTCAGGTTGTGTGTTACCTGGGATTTGAGGAGCTCGTCCCCGATATAAGGGTTAACACGTTTGCCATCTTTCAAATAGCTGGGAAAATTTCCGGCGTGGTTGAACGGGCCGAAGACATAGCCGCCAGGCGCGTTCCAGAGTGGCTTGAAGAAATCATAGACCGGGTTGTTGTCCCCCGTGCCGTTGAGCGAGCCGTAGGGATAACAGGAGATTCCTTTCGCCCGCCGGGCATCGATAAATCTCTTGAGCTTTGGGGCATCCACCGGCAGCCAGATACCAGTTCGTTCCGCAAAGCCCGGCAAGTAGATATAATCACTGACTTCCGGCTGATGGGCGGTCTCGCCCCAGCGATGCGAGAAACGATCATCACGCAGCGGCTTGACCGGCGTGGCCTGAAAGCCGAGGGAGTAGGTGACCGGCTTGTTGAGATCGACCGGCTGGTCGATAAGCCGCAGGGTGATGCCGGCATACACCCCGCCATCCACCACGATTGGAGCCCTGCCACCACGGTTCACCCAGTTGGCGTCCGAATCGGCGAACCAGACAAACCCCTCATCGAGGTTGTTGAGCCAGAGATATGGCATGAAACGCGCCAGTTCGACCCGCTTGCCGTCCAGCCGCAGGGGTCTATACGCCGAGCGTCCATGTCCTTGGAATTTGAGCGGATGTTCGCCGATGGCGCCGAAAAGATACCGGGTCATGTCGGGACGCAGCGGGATTTCGAGTGTCAACTCGTCGATGTGCACGCTGGTGCGGGTCGGTGTCAGCGTGATAGTGGCGTGGGTTACTCCATCGTATTCTGTCCACGAAGTCCACGAAACCTTCAGATCGGGAATGCCGGAAATGGCTCCTTCACCCTTAAACTCCGCGCGTACCTGACTTGCCGATACAGTGGAGCGGCTGGTCTCCTCGAGACGGCCATGCTGATCGCCGGCTCTGGCTTGCAGGGTAATCGGCGCCCGCAGCATTTCGCGGCCCTGGTTGATGATGCTTTTCGGAAACGGGCCATCAAAGAGATAGAGGCGCCCCCAGCAATCAACCGACCGGCCGTCGGCGGTTTGCAGCGGCGTCCATGGTTTCATCACTTCAGTCGGTGCTTTGCCTTGGCCAAGCCATGGAGTCGGTGGCTTGAACACCTGGCGCGTCGCGGTAAGCACTGAACTCCCGCCGTCCAGGCTGAGGCTCACTTCATGGCTGCCGTCAGACCATTGATAAGGCATCCAGTAAGTCGCCGTCCCGGGATCATACGTGAAATGCGCTTCCTGCTTCGCTATTCCGCAGTTTCCGGGACCCTGCACAGTCACAGTGAGGACCGCTTTACCCTTCGCCACCGCCGTCTGAAGTGTCGCTCTTGCCGCGGAGGCTAGCCGTGGTTCGGCACGGATTCCGAGACGTTCTCCGGTTACATCCGGCACCACCTCAAAAGCCAGCGGGGCCACGCTGATGCCGGGCTGATTGCAGGCCAATGATACAATTTCTGAAGAATCCATCGCCCGGTTGAAAATGCGCAGGTCGCGGATCTCCCCCTTCATGTCCCAGATTCCAGCCTGGTAACTGTCGCCCCAGAGTCGTCCGATGCGCAACGGGCCGGATGTTTCCTCCGGAGCGACGGGCATCTCTCTCGCTCCAGCATTGATACCATTGAGGTAGATCTCGACTCGTCCCTTGGCAGCGGCGAGCGGGTCGGTGTTCGGCTTGTAAACCGCAGCCACATGCGCCCACTCTCCAGCCTTGATGATCTTGGCCGCAGACTTGGTGTCGCAGGACCAATCGCCATTTTTCGCCTTGATATTAAAGTATAGGCGCCCCTCGGAGTTAAACCCGAAAAGCCATTCATCCACTTTGCCAGCAACAATGTGATTTTTGATTGCATCAAACTTGACGGCGGCCGCGACGGTGAGCCCCTGCCCCAGCGATAAATCCTGAGAGGATGGCACTTCGACAAAGTCACCTGCGCCGTCAAGCACGAGCCTGTCGCCGTCAACGCGGGCATCGCCCTTTAACGAACCGTGATGCCGCCGGACGGAGATATCCTCCACCGTACCGTTTGTACCGGAGCGAAACGGAAAATGCAAGGTTAGCGCCGGGCAAACGGCAATCTCCGTCCCGACCCGGGCTTCGGCGGCAGGACAGGATATGCCGGCCGCCATCAGCAGCATCCATAAAATGGAATAACGGCGGAATTTCATGTTGCATTTCTGCCAAACCGTTGACGCTTTATCAGCACTGCAATGTTCGGCTTCAGTTTTTTTTATTCGCGTGAATGTTGTCTGCATAACAAGGGAGCTTCTGGTTGGTGTTTTAGATATTGTTCAGGTTGTTTTGTGGGATCGTTTGGAGTTCCTGAACCTGCGAGACATCAACATCCGCAAGATCAATTCCTCCCTGTAGCGCATAGGCAGCGATTGTACCGGCCGCCTCGCCAATGGTTGAGGCTGTACCGATCACCCGGTAGGAGCCAGCGGCCAAATGAGTGCCGCTCATACAACGCCCAGCGGCTAACAGACCTTTGATCCGGCGCGGGACCAGACAACGGTACGGAATGCCATAAACCAGACGATTGTTCCAATCTATTTCGTGAAAATTATCTGCTAAATGCGAATCCATGACATGTGCGCAGAGTGCAATGCTGTCCTCCGGCATCACGCCGCTTAGAACATCCTGTTCGGTCACTTTATAGCGGCCAATCAAGCGGTAGGTCTCCCGGACCCCGATCATCGAGGTGCCCGCAAGATAGGAATCCGAAAATCCGACGACATACTTTCGCAGGATATTGGCTAGTTCATGGGCCTGTCGCCGCCCCTCGATTTCTGCCTTGATCAGTCCCTCGGTGCTTGAGCCATCCACATCAAGGATCTTCGTAAGATTAAATGATATCGTCGATGGCGCCTTTGGCGACGACCACAGCATGGAAACACTTCGCGGCTGAAAGTCACCTGCAAATTCGCCGACAGCACCTGCAGCGGCAAGCTCTTCGCTAAAGGCACCTCCAAGCCAGACATGTCCAGCCTCGTCGCTGAACATGCGGGAGTCACGGCGCAATGCCTCGCTATCCACTCCGCCAATAGAAAAGATCATGGTCAGAGGCTGGCAACGCTGATCTTTTTCACGACCAAAGACTGTTTCCGCTCCCGCCATCCGGCAGGCATCGGCATCTCCAGTACAATCAATCAACGTCCGGCATTCTACTTGGAGATCAAGATTTTTTCCGGTTAAACAGACGCTTCGGACTACTTCGTCCACCACCTTTACATCCGAGAGTTGAGTATCGTAAAGCAACTTCACTCCGGCCTCGACCAGAATGGCCTCGGAGAGGCGTTTGACATCCTCGATGTCAACAAAATCGCAATTTGTTTCCAGATTGTCCCCCATCGGATAACGTCCTCCGCACTGATCCAATGCTTTCATCAGCTTTCGATAGAAATGCCCGGACAGATCGGTTAACTGACCGTTGATATCGCCTTTCCAGTTGATATACATGGAGACGCCGCCGGCGGTTCCTGCCCCCCCGAGAAAGCTGTTTTTTTCCACTAACAACGTTTTTGCGCCGCCCTTTGCTGCTGACCAGGCGGCGGCCATACCCGCCGGGCCGCCGCCGGCGACAATGATATCGTAATATTTATTCACAGTGTCTCCGAATTGAAATTGGGTTTTGTAAAATCTTTTTTCCCCAAGGAGAAAAGATAGGTATGCCCGGACTCCAGCTTGAATTTATGTCGCAGAGCAGGTGCGGACGTAAGATTTCCCGGAGGTAACTCCGTGAGACCGGCCGGTTCTTTCAAGACTAGCTCAATGTCTCCAGAATAAAGGGACTGAATCATCAGGATTTCGCCGTTGGCGGCGACAACGTTGTTAACCGGCGCCACCCGCCAGGCGTTAGCGTATGCAGCCAGGCGGCTGACCAGATCACGGGACAGGGTATAGGCACCGACAAAAACCACCTTGGAACCATTTTTTTCAACTGCCGCGATAGCTGGCAATCCTGAGGCGGGATAGCGTGCAAGAACAGAACTTGATTGATCAGCCACGGTCAGTGCGATCCCATCGACCTCTTTCAGCGTCTCTGTGTCAAAGGTCGCTTTGGGAGCATTCCAAGCATCGCCGGCAAGGAGTGCATGGCTGGAATCAACCTTCCTGACGGATTGTTTCGTAACATCTTTTTGCAGGCTTCCGATTGGCCGCAGACTGATGCCGAGCATGTTATCAAGAAACGCGCTTGGGCCGTGAGCCAGTTGTGCCATACCGGTTCCCTGCAAAACGACGATTGTTGCGCCTGACTTACGCAGTGCTTTGATCCGTTGCGCGAGCGTGTCATCAATATTGATAAAATTCTGCAGCACATATAGTTTTGCATCAGGAACGAGACCATCGCGCAAATCCTGCGCATAATAATAGCGGATTGGCACGCCTGAAGCGTTTGCCTCAGACCATTGACGATACATGCCTGCGGCATGAAATTCAGCCAGAGCGGAACCCGCGTAATCGATCATCTCTTCATCAAAGATAAAGGCGACATCAGCCGCAACGCTTTTATTGGTTTGACCACGTGAAGGCAGGCACCGTTGTTTCACAATGGCCGCGGAGGTGTCGTTGAGGAAACGCATTTCGGTGATAATTTCAGGATTATCATATTCCTCTCCTGGCCCCATGCCATTATTAAACCAGGCACCGTTGTTGCCGGAAACCCAAAGCCTGGCGTACTCCCGCCGCCACATATCGCGCTGCATCACCATGTCACTAGCCTGTCCAACCGAGTCTGCGGTCCAACTCAGCACACTGCCTTTGCCACCAGCGACACCTGAAGATCTCACCCCGCGTGTCCACAAACGGTGATCCATATCAGTCAGAAAGAGTTTTCCGTTTATCGCATACGAGTCAAGCAACGCATTAATGCCGCCAGCGGCGGGGGGAATACGAACGCCATATGTTGCCTGGTGCAATAAAATATCTATGTGCTTAGAGCGTAGAAGTTTAGAGATGGATGTGTTATCCCGGCGATGCCCTCCATCCCCGCCAGTCGCGACCACCAGCACATTTTTCCCGGAAGCCTTTTTGATGCTGGCGGCAAACCCATCAAGCAAGTCGGCACGACCTTCGGAGAGAAAGCGCTTCCAGTCGTAAACGTTCTGTTCTGTGACGGAATCCAGAAACGGGCGTTTCGGAGCCAATTTCGCGGCCGGAGGCGGGGTTGCTTCGGCAAACGAACTGAGATTAACTCTCCATGCCCGATTCAAGGCGGAAAGATCGCTGTTATATTTTCGATTGAGCCAGCCCGGAAACGCTTTGCGGGCCGCTCCCGAATAGTCGCCCCAGTTGTCCGGATCTTTCAAGAGACTGTTGGGGGGCGACCAACTGTATAATTGACCGTCCTGGCCGCCGCCAAGCCGGTAGCCAATCACGTTGTCGGCATAGGGGCTTTTCTCAACGGCCTTGACAAAAGCCGTCAACATTTCCGAACATTCATCCTGATAACGTTTCGAGAAGAATGATATGGCATAGTGTTCGGCATTTCCAGCCGAAACGACAGGTGGTTTCGAGTCAAACCGGATGAAGTGGGTAGTGGCGATCAAGGCCTCGCCCTTTTCGTTTCGGATCACATCGTCGGGATAATTAAAGCCAAATTCAGGATATACGCCGATTCCCAGCCAGAGGATGATTTTACAATCTGGATTGACCTTCAGTGGCCGGGACAGAATTTTATCGATCTCCGACGGATTATAATCACCCGGTCCGCGCCAGAATTCATGCATGTATTTCAGTGGCGACACATAACCCAGTTTGGCTGGATATAACCCTAAATTAGCAAACACAAATTCCAACTTTAATCCCGCTTGCCGGAATGGTTTCAGTTCGTTGTCATTTTCCGTCCCGCAAAGCCCCGCCACCAGTGGACTGGGCGAGTTATCGACCAAGAGCACCGGACGGCCAGAACTGTCCTTCCCGACTAGGGCTTCTGCGGCAGGACAGGCTATGCCGATCACCATCAGCATCATCCCTAAAACGGAATAACTGAGTCTGATCATTTTGCATTTCTGCCAAACCGTTGACGCTTTATCAGCCCTGCAAGGGTCAGATTCAGTTTTTTTCATTCGCGTGGATATTGGCGGCATATCAGTGGTCTTCCGGTTAGTTATTTACATGTCGTAGAGATCAGCTTGAGCATAGGCGCGAAGTTCGTATATCCGCGCGGAATCCCCGCCGTTGGTGGCCGTGACCAGAATCCGAACCTTGCTGGTGCGGATTGGCGCGAAATTGTGGATGCATTTGCGCTGGCGGTTGCCGCGCACCCGGATTATATCCGCGTATTCGCCGTCTGGCCCCGGCGCCTGAACCCTGTAGTCCTTGACCAGCGTGTCCGCATGGTAGATATGCGGGCTGTCGAGGTCGGAATCGAAGGTCAGATGCACGCAGGCGACAGTTTGTTCACGTCCCAGATCAAGTTCGATCCAGGCGGGCAGCCCGGCCTCGGGGTCGGATATCCACAGATTCGGTTCCCGGTAGTAGCGGCTGACGCCGTTAACGACCATTTCCGGCGCGAACGGGTATGATGCCGGGGTGAGATTGAAGCTGTAACAGCCGCGTTCGTACACCCACATTGCCTCGTCCTCGTCATGATGTCCGCGATCATAGACAAAGGCGCCATCCTCGAAAATTCCCCTAGTCACGCCCGGGGGTTCGCTAAGTGAATAGCCAATATAGACTTCCGCGTCAGTTTCAAGCGTGAACCGCGCATATAGAGACGGGATATCAGCATTGAGTTTGAACGTCACCATCTTTTCCTTTCCGTGATCGAAGGCAATGGTGCTGGTCTCTTCCGACAGTATTTTTTCATTTCCGTAATCGGCATTGTCCGCCGCCTGATAAACCGCGAGACGCAGGGTTGCGGCACTGGCAGATTTTGGCTTAATGTACAAGGTAATTGCATCCAGTCTGCCGCAGGCAATACGAACAACATGGCTGATTGGGTTCAGGAAGAGTTTATAGCTATCCGGCGCACCGGTTTTGAGACTCATGCCGGACGAGGCTTTTACCATGGCGTGACGAGCCAGATCGTCCGGATCCTGGTTCGGCACATTCAAAATGGTGGCATCATACCGGAGCAGCCGCTGCTGCAGTTCTTCCGGATGGTCAATCAGCCAGGCGTAATCGTAGTTGCCCTGTTTCGCCATCACCGTTGCCATCCCGATAGCCATGCCCATGCCGCAAATAGTGGAAATCACCCGGGTAGAGCCCAGCGCACAGTGAGTGATTGAGACGTGCCGTCCCGCCAGTGTCAGATTGTCGATGTCTTTGGCAATCAATGACCGCAGTGGAATATTATACGGCTCGATGAACTTCTGCTCGGCCGGCGGCGCCTGTGACAAAACTCCGTCAGCTGGATGCAGGTCTATCGGCCAGCCGCCGTAACAGACAGCATCTTTGAAACCATTGTCCGGGCGCAGGTCGTTTTCATTCAGTATGTAACGCCCTTCAATCCGGCGCGATTCGCGCCGTCCGACCAACGGCTTGATTTTGACGATACGTTTATTGTCCGCTCCGTGCGAACCGTGATTTTTTACATGGTCCCACAGCCCCGTAATCACTTCAAGCAATTCGGCTTTGATGCGCTCATGATCATGAATCGGGTCAAGCCGTCCGCCATGCTCACACCACCAGGTCTGAAATCCGGGGAATTTGTGAAAACGGTGCGGGAAGGCGTCCTCCTCCATGAATTTACGCGCCCACGGCGGTGGAATGAACTCCACCGGTTGCCCGGCGTCCTCAACTCTGAACATCAAAGACGCACCGAGCGTGATGTCGTCCGCCACTGCCGGCGCCATGGATTCATTGAATTCACTTTGCGCTTCACGTCCGTAGCGAAATTCATTGCCAGCCTCAAAGGCTACAAACCCGTCGCCGGAGCAGTCAGCGAAGAATGGTGCGGTGAAGTAAAATTCACGTTCGCTGCCGATCTGCCGCGCCTGGATGCCGGTGATGCGCCGCCCCCCGGTGTCAACCCGATACGCATCCGTATTAAGAAACAAGGTCAGGTTTTCGCTTTCACGCATGGCCAGATCGTAGTAAACATTTTCAATCATGCTTTCTATGTGCGGATAGACCTCAAAGAAAGCCTTGAGTTTGATTTCTTCGACAATGCCGGTTTCACGCATGTGCCGGTTGTAGCCCATGCCGAATGCCCCGGTGATATTGCTGCTGACGCCGATTTCGCTGGAGGCATTACCGCCCAAAACGGGACGGTTGTGAATAATGGCGGTTTTAAGTCCGAAACGGCTGGCAATCAAAGCTGCGGAAAGGCCGCCCGGGCTGCCACCGACAACAACAAAATCGAAAGCATAGCTTTCAACCTGTTTTTTTCTATCATTTTTTTTTCTCATGTCATAACTTCCTGTATTTATACCGGCAGGCATAATCAATCCATTTTAGACGGCTTGCCGGGGTATGGCTTGGGGGTATCCTGGGTTTCATCTTCAGACTCCGCGACATCAATATAATTATCCGGCAGTACCTGCTCTTCAGCCAGAGGCACAGTGCCGTCGTCTGCGGCATCGGATTTATAAGTTTTCAGATCTATGTAAAGTTCATGCAGGTCGGTAATGCCTCCCCACAAAAACCAGATGGTGGTTATGATACTGATGCACAGCGGAATAATAATGGCATAATAGTGCCAATATGCCGCCCACCAGCTTAGCGGCCACGGGCTGACCAGATTCCACAGGGTGACAACAACAAACACAAACCACCAGAACATCGACCAGCTGAAAATACTGGCGGAAATCACCTTGTCGCCTCTGGTGAATTGTTTATCAATGCCGATAATGGAACTCCACGACCATCTTTTTTTGAATTCCTCTTTTACCTTATCGTCGGCAACGGCGTATTTTCCGCGATGCAGCATGCGCTCCATATTGAAATCCTGCTTGCAGGTGAGCAGCGAGACCACAAAATATAATGTCAGTGCTGTTACCATGGCGCAGAACGACATGATCTGTCCGTTAATCGGGAATTTTTCGGCATTGTCGGCGATAATCTGGACGTTTGGCAGCAGCAGCAGCAGCCATGGCTGAATGGTCTTCCAGCACTGCTGAATGATGATTCCGCCCACGGCCAGGCTGGAGCCGGAAATCATTGCGGCCCAGGCGCCGGCGGTGGTGCCTTTCTTCCAGTAAAGGCCGCCGGCAATAACCGCGCCTGCCCCGCCGACGAAGATCGCGCCGGTTAAAGCAAAGAACATCAAAATATATTCCGTCTGGCGGAAGAGCAGGCTGAAAAAGAAGCCGAAAACCGCGACTCCGATAATCGCCCAGCGCAGCAGATTAATGTGCTGCTTCGGGGTAAGCGCCTTTTTCTTTAGAGGCAGCACAATATCCTGAATAAAAATAGTTCCCCAGGAATGCAGGTAGGAGCTGTCGCAGGCCAGCAGTCCGAAAAGCATGATAGAGCATAACATTCCCTTGATTGCAATTGGCAGCATGTAGCTTATTGCGAGCGGCAGGCGCATCTGATTCTGCACCTGCGGGTCGGCTATTTTGCTCAATACCTCCTGTACTTGGGCAGCCTGAGCCGCAAAGTCCGGATGCTTCAAATATGTTATTGCACAAATCGCCAGCAGTGTTACCATCAAGCCCTTTGAAACATTGCGCCATGACCCGAGAATTGCACCCATTTTGGCCTCATGCGCATTTTTGGCGCAGGAGTTGAACGCATGACTGCCCTGCCAGGCCATTACTCCGTAAACACTGGCGAAAACTCCGATAAGCACATACCAGATATTAAAATCCTTCGCTTTCGCAATATCGAACGGATTCAGCATGGATTTTCCGGGTGGCGCTTGTGACAATGCATATTGAATCTGCGACCAGTCGAACATAATCAACAGCGCGACAATGATCACAATAAACATCACCAGCGCCAGTAAGCCTTCGACACAGTCGGTGATCATAACGGTAAGCTGACCGCCAGTCAAGGTCATGATCAGCGCCAGCGTCAGATAGATTACCATAATAATGGCAAAGGTGGGAATGGCGGCGTTCAAAAAATGCACATCCTCCGGCAGACCGCAGAAATATACGAAAAAACGGGCACTGACTGCCGGGAAGATACCGTAATTTATCAGACCGGACATAAACGCCAGGCAACCAGCAAATAAACGGAACGCTTTGCTGTATCTGATTTCGAAGAACTGCGCCAGCGTCATTGCCCTGGTCTCGCGGTAACGGTAATAGATATATCCGGTAAGGGCAATAAATAAGCCCAGCGGACCGGAAATTTTCTGCCACCAGCCGATGGTGAACCCGGCTTCATATAAAAGTTCATATCCGGCAACCATGCTGACAACCGCCATGGCCATTTCACCCCTGGCGTTGCAGACCAGATAGCGGCCGCCAAGCCGTCCCCCCGCCATAAATTCCGCCACGCTGGTCACATGTTTCTGGGTTCTGAAAGCAATAATTGCAATCGCAATCAGCGGAACCAGCACTATCATCCAGTCAATCCATGACATCATTTTTCAGTTCCCCTTCCCTGTTCAGTAAATATTTTCTGTAGAAACCAATCATTACCGTCATGTAACACCCGTCCGGCAAATGTGTTTTCATCCCAATCTTCTTATTCCTGCACTGCAACCTTCAAGTTGCGCAGTTCTACCGGTGTTTCACGCCCGGTCGCCAAAGCCTCAAACTCGATTTTGCGGTTTTTGAATGCCAGGCCTCTTGCATTTTTTTGCGGATTGCGAAATTCGCCGCTGCCGACAAAGCGTTCTGGCGAACCACCGTACAATTCAAAGGCCTGCTGCGGGAAATCAATTACCAGCCGGTAAGTCTGCCATTCTTTTTTGGGCAGCACTTGACCGCTGTAGATAAAACCCTTGTCGCGATAATAGCGGACAAAACGCTGTGCAAACCACAGATAAAGCCCGATGCTGCCTTCATGGTAGGAGTTGCGCAGCGTCGTGGCATTATTTTGATCAAATTTACCGAGGGTGGAGATCAACAGGCCGTTATCCGGACAGGGTTCCTGCTTTGTTTCAAAGGTCAGTTCCAGACGGCTTACGGCTTCCCGCGGGAACAGCCAGAATACATAATCGTCGGCGTTAAGCGTCAACTGATTATCCTTGATGACAGGCTTGCCTTCGCCGACAAACCAGCCGGCGGGCAGTTTGCCATCATCGCCAAAACTTGCGGTTGCAAGTGGCGTTAATGGTGTGGTCGAAGGCGATAAAACAGGTTTGGAATCCGTAGTGATTTTAAAGTTTTCCAGAGGAAGCACATTGACCTCTGACTCTTTGCGCGCGCCGGTTTTACGCCAGCTCCGCACCCAGTCCACCACCATGGCTGATCCGTCAATCGCCTTGTCCCGACCGTCCTTTTCAAATTTTTCCAGACCCCAGATTAAGGTGCTGATACGAATGTCCATAGGTGCGTTAAAGCCGGGATTTTTCACCCGGCGCATGGGCTTGCCGTCGAAATAATAAACAAATTCGGTTTCATTCCACTCGCAGCCATAGACATGAAACTCCTTGTCCAGTTGCGCCCCGGGAATGTATTTTTTTGCGTGGGACATAAGAACTTCCTGCGGCTGCTTGTCGCCCAGCGGCCAGGTGAACCAGCACAGTGTCAAACGCAATTCATTTGGCGTATGTCCTTCGTTGATGTCCACTTCGCACCATGGCGGTTGCGGGAACTTGCCCCGCAGGCGGAATAACCAGAATGCATTGTTATGATAAGGATTATATCTCATCCGGCATTCGAAATAGCCGTAGGTCTGGGTGTAATCGCGGGTTTCGATGGAGGCGCATGACCAGTCCATCCCGTCACGCGGCGGTTGCAGTTTACGGGTGTACTGGTACAGCATTCCGTCTTTTACCGCATTGTTTTCCGGATAGCGCCCTGTACGCTCCCGCCTTTTTCCATTCTCCGATTTCCAGACATTCCAGTTGACTGTATCGCCATCAAACTCATCATGAAAAGCCAGTTCCCAGTCGGCATTGGCTGGCAATAGTGAGCCGGGCAGAACTTTACTGGCCGTGTCCAGTGTTGGCGCAGACGTTTGAACTGATTTACTCTCCGCTGCGAAAGTTGAACAGCACGCGAATACCGCCACCGCCAAGCACATGATTTTGTTATGCAATTCCATTTTTCTCCTTATTAACATCAAACATCTGAATTATTTTATGCCGCGCCAGAACAGCTTTCCCGCTGCGGTAGTATATGAATAGGCAGGAATCTGATAATACCCCAGCGGCTCCACGTGACCATCAAAAAAGGCAAGATTGGCTTTTTTGCTATGTTCCAAATCAGGTGCGGTAGTACCTGATGGTGAACCTTCAAGCATGCCGCCAATTACTTGCCCCCAGTATGGACCGCTGATTTTAAATGTTGAATCGCCGAAAAGACAGGTCTGGGACGGAGCTCTGACTAAGGATATTTTAGGCATCATTTTATCATATGGCGAAGTGGGGGAACCGGCGTAGTTATTCATGCCGTAAGTTGCCCTTTCGGTGGCATGCAGTGCTATGGCTGTCGGGCAGGAATATATAGTGCGGCCTCCAAGCAGCGTTTTTATAGCGGCTGTCGATTTGCCGGAAAAGATGTACTTGCCGGTCAGATCCCGCCATATATCAGCGCCGTTTATACCAAAATTATTTGGAATCCATCCTTCATAATTGTCATAATAGAATGTGAAAGCAGTGGCAATCTGCTTCTGCTGGTTTACGCAGCTGACACTTTTGGCTTTGTCTCTAGCCTTGCTTAATGCCGGCAGCAGCATGCTGGCAAGGATTGCTATAATAGCGATCACAACCAGGAGCTCTATGAGTGTGAAATTGTGTTTGTTTTTCATTTTTTATCCATCTCCTTGTTTGTTAAATAATTATGTTAGTAATTGACTGCATTTTGTCTCGTTTTATTGATCTGGGCATTGCTGAAAAATTCATGGTGTATGATAATTTTCTTATCGGGCGATATCTGGATTTCACCCATCAGCGCGTCAAGCGCGGCGCCGCGGAAAGTATAGGCATTCAATCCTAGAAAGGTTACCGGATGATGAATTTTCGGCAATACCGGGTAATTGCAGTAGCTGATCAGCAGCGGTTTCCGTTCTTCTGGAATGTTTAGAGCGGCAACGCTGCGGCTGACTGATTCAGTCAGATGATCATCGCCGATAATTATTGCCTCCGGCCAGTCTCCGGCGGGGGCATTGAAAAATAATTTCACGAACATGCCCGCCTGCTCGAAATCATTAGCGGTGTTCAGGCACCACTCGCGCCTGCTCTGCAGCCCGAAACGCTGAGTCAACAACTCAGGCAGACCGTCCTTGTTGCCCTGAAAATCGATAACCGCCACCGTTTCAAGACCGGATGAATGTACATGTTCAGCGGCCATCATGATCAGTTCATCATGATCGTAAATCACATTACAGACGGAATCGCGCCAGGAGGAATCCGGCTCTGCGTCAAATTTTCCGGCATAAGTTCTGACATAAGGGATATTTGAGCGCTCAATCAGCTCGCGTAATTCCGGACATTTAATATAGCTGAAAATCAGACCGCCAAGTGTGCCATGCTGCAACTCTCTTACAAGACGTTCATAATCCCCTCTTGAACTTGCAGTCATGTCATCGGGCAGATCGTAAGTCAGCAATTCGATATTCCCGGTTCGTGTTAAATGCCGGGCTGCGTCGCGCAAAGCAATCTGCGCCAGCGACCAGGTCTTGCGGACGCTGTGCTTATGTTCGTTAATAATTAATCCGTAACGACGCGTCTGAGGAAGTACAGAACAGACAAAAGTTCCAAGCTTGACTTTGGAATAAACAAACCCGTCTTCCTGCAAATCTTTGATCGCTTTTGAAACGGTAACTTTACTCACATCAAACATTTTTGAAAGCTCTTCCCAGTTGGGAAGACGGTCATCAGGCTGAAATTCCCCGGATAAAATCCTGGTACGGAGCTTATCAGCCAGCAAAGCAACCATCCGGTCAGACGTATCATGTTTTATTAGTTCATTTTTCATAACAACGATTATATACCAATAAAATTGATTTGTCAATATCCTCGAGTAAAAAATCCTGAAATAATTTTTAAAAGTTGACGAATATCCATAGTCGTCGTGCAGCCAGTTGTTCGATAAACAATCACCGCCGCTACCAGCTTCTTCTTTCCGCGATTATAACAGGGAATGCGGCTGCCTTGATAAGGTAGCTCTAAAATCCGGATTTTAACCCGCTAAATGCTTTGTTTCAGCCCGCGTTATAAATCATGGGAATTTCCATAACGCTAGCCTGGATTATTCATGAAAAATGAATAAAAGACGAAAATATGCTCAAAAAGAAAGATTTTGGCGATGCCGCAGTCGTAGCAGCGCTACGGCGAGGACATCGGCAAAGACTTTACTTTGAGCAGATTGCAGTATTTTGCCATAAGTTTATGAATTATTCAGGCTAGAACGATCAAGGCACATTATCTATGTGATTTTTTAGCTATGATTCAGAAAAATACCCAACGAATGAGTTTGTAATAATAAAATGTGTAAACAAACGTTTATTTAATTCTTGCGTAAATAAGCTTCATTCAGAGGTCATTCGTTTCGTCTAATTTTTCATTGTCCAAGTCAATCGTACATTTTGCTTGAGCAGGCTCCAGCGAAGCTGTCCGATATTGATTTCCGGAAAACGGCAAAACGTTTCCAGCGATAGCGCCGCCGCGCTTCCGGCAGCCTGACCAAGCTGTATCATGGTCCGTGATAACCTGCAACTGGAGGCGGCAATACTCGAGAACCCGGCGATGCGGCCGGCGACCAGAAGATTCGACATTCCTAGAGGTATCAGGCAGTGGTAGGGAATGCCGTAAGGCTGCTGCAGTTCGCCGCAGGCTTTGCGGCTGCCGCCATGGACGTCCATCATATGGTCGCTGACAGCAATAATATCATCATGCGTCTGTCCGCTGATTCCCAACAGCAGATCGTTTTCATTGAGCATATATTCACATCTTACCCTGAACGTCTCCCGAACTCCGATGCGAGGAGCGATCCATTGCAGGCGGAAGAACTGGAATTCCGGATAACCACGCTGAATATGATGCCAGCAGGCAAACACCCGGCGGCGGCATTCAGCACTGGCTGTATCCTCTCCCAGCGCCAGATACTCCTCACCGCTCATCAGCGGCAGCATATTGCAGTTGCGGCCGCCGTCAGGATACGCCACACAGGACATCACCGGGAAATCTTTGCGCCACCAGCAGGACTCCGGCACATCCGGCGGCAGCGGTTCAACGACCGCCTGCTTATCCGGCGTAATCCGGAAAATAAGCGTCACCCCGTTAAGCCTGGAAGACGGTTTCCGCGGAGCGTCCGGCTCCTGAAACTCGCCCGCCGCGTCTTCACCGGCAAGGCATTCCGCCCCGGCGAGACGGGCAAGCACTCCGCAGGCATCGATCCAGTACCGGGCGCGGATAACAGTACCGTCATCCAGTGTCACCGCGTCAATCCGGTCGATACTCTCTTTATCCACCGCAGTGACAGTGCGGTTTAAAAGTATCCGCACTGTGCCGGTATCGAGCAGCATCCGCTGCACGGTGGCGGCATAGATCTCCGGTTCAAAAATAACCCCGTGCCATTGCGCACGCACTTTGGCGGCATCTGCAACAATACCTTTGGTGCCGCAGCGTAGAAGCGTGTCAGAATAATTACGCTGCGGATCGATGATGGATTCCCCGCCAGGAAACGGCGGCTCGTTATGATCGGGATGGCAGCAATGCCGTCCCATTGAATAGATGCCGGCAGCACCTGGAATCTTCTCCAGTTCGCGGTAGATATCAAACGGGATGCCCGTGGCTCCGGCAACCGGTTCCCAGCAGCTTACTCCGGCGTTTACTGCCGTACCGCCCAGCATGCCGTCACGTTCGATCAGAACAGTCTCGACGCCGAGCCGGGCGGCGGCAAGAGCCGCGCCAATTCCGGCGCTGCCGCCACCAATTACCGCCAGCGGATAAATGATTTCATTCATTTAAAGAACCTCAAAAACGCTTGTAACAGCAAAATCCGCGCATTAAAACGGAATGACTTCCTGTTCCATACCGTAAACCACCATCTCCGGCACAAACGCGCCTTTACTCATAAACACGATACCATGAGCTGCCTCGGCAATATGCTCGGGGCGCAGCGCGTTTTCCTCATTCCATCCGAACCCGCTAATTCCGGAATTTTTCTGAAAACCGGTGTTTGAACCGCCAGGCACAATGACTGACACGCCGATATTAAACGGACGAAGTTCGGCATGAAGGCAGCGGCTGAACATTGACAATCCGGCTTTGGCGGCAGAATACACACTCCACTGCGGCCAGGCAAACTTGGCGCAGGCGCTGGTCAGGTTGATTATCAGTCCGCCGCTCTGCTTTTTCATCTGCGGAACAATAGTCCGGCAAGCCATGATAACACTGGATAAATTAAGTTCGAGAATCTGCTGAACCGATGAATCATCCATCTCTTCAACCGGTGCGATTTTCACGCCGCCGCCGGCATTGTTAATCAGAACATCGACCCGGCCGAAATGTTCCAGCGCCGCAGCCAGCACTTTGTCAAAAGTGCCGGGAACCGTTACATCGGCGGCGACAGTAACCGCCTGCCCGCCCTGCGACACCACCGCGGCTGCGGTTTTTTCCAGTTGCGCCTGATTCCGCGCCACTAATATCAGTTTTGCTCCGGCTTTGCCGAATCGCTCCGCCATCGCCAGTCCGAAACCCGACGTTGCCCCGGTAATAATAATCACCTTTTCCATAAATCAGCTCCTGTTTTGTCAGATTTAAAATAAAAAATGCTGTTTAAATAATTCTACATATAGAATTATATACTATATATCAAATAAAATCAACATCGGATGTTAAAAAAACTTGCAGGCGTTTATTCCTGCGATTATATTCTAATTACATAAATAATTAAACTATTGGAATCAGGCATGGTATTAAAAAACGGCAAATCGCGATATCAGGTTCCCAATCTGGAACGGGCACTGTCCATTATGGAATATATGGCCAAGTCCGACGGAAGCCTGACTATGGCCGAAATAGCGCGTAATTTAGGGTATCCAAACAACAGTGTGTTCCGGATCATGTCAACCCTGGAGGAATGCGGTTACCTGATTAAAGATACGGACAGCAAGCACTTCCGCATCAGCCGTAAATTACTGTCTCTGGGCTATCAGGCCCTGATCGAAACCAGCCTGATTGAAAAAGCCGCAGATACGCTCCGTGCCCTGCGCGACGAAACGCGTGAAACTGCTTTACTGGGAACCCTGCTGGAAGGTGAAGGCGTTGTACTCGATCAATTCCTGTCCCCCGAGCCGATCAAATTCATGGTTTCTCCCGGAACCCGCTTCCCGCTGCATACTGCCGCGCCGGCGAAAGCAATCCTGGCATTTCTTGATGAACCGGAACGTGAACGGCAGATCGGTATGATTAAATTCATCCGCCATAATGAACGGACTATCGTTTCAGCCAATGCCTACCGCAAGGAACTGCAGAAAGTGCGGAAACTGGGTTATGGTTGTGATTGCGGCGAAGACGCCAAAGGTATTATCTGCGTTGGAGCTCCGGTATTTGACTACCGCAACCGTCCGGTGGCGGCAATATGGATTACCGGCCCGGAATTCCGGCTGCCGGAAGACAGCATCCCCGCAACCGGCGCAATAGTCGTAAAACATGCACGTGATTTATCCTCCGGCCTGGGATGTCAGAAATAACCGCCTTTCTTCGTTATCTGCTGAATTGTCTGCCCTTCGGCAACCCAGTTGAATATCTTCTTTTCATTGGCGATGATCTCTTCCGCTCTCAATAGGACATCGTATGCGATATCTCTGGGCACACAGAGAACTCCGTCAATATCCCGTACATCACCAGGCTTGATTGTCACATCGCCGATTTTAATCGGTATCTGATAATGGGTTATCAGGCAGCGTCCTAGACTTCCGTTAGAGGTGCGGTAACGGTAAAATACGGGAAAGTCCTTCTCCAGTATCTGATGCGTGTCGCGAATACCGCCGTCAATACAGGCGGCCCGGACTTTCTTGCCAACTGCAGTGGCGGTCATGACGCCTCCCCATAAGGTCGCCTTTTCGTCCAGGCTGGTGTCCCATACGACGAATGAGTCCTCATGCATATCGTCGAGCATCTTGACCCTGAAAGTCATTTCCCCGGTTATCTTCACGTTTGGCGCGCTCTTGACGGTGAACGCTATTCCAGCAACAGTCCTGTTCGGGAGAAGAGGAACAATATTGTGCGGCAGCGCCTGCTCAAGGAGACAGAATTCGCGTAACACATCGTTTATCGCTCCGGTATATATTTTCTCATATCGCTCCAGCAGTTCCTTGTTGGAAACAGGAAACTTCTTTTGGGAAATGCCTTACCTGGTCTCGATGAGTTTCCCGAGCTTCATCATCTTCGCCTCTTTCTGCAACAGACTTTCTTTTTTCATGCTTATGCACCTTTCTTTAAACGAGGTTCTTTATTCAGTTGGGTTCAATACCCCTTGGGTCGGCTTTGATTTTATTGATGGTTTCTTCTTTCGATATTCGAATTCAGGATGGCACACAGTCTCTTCACTGCGACATCCCGCCGTCAACATAAAAATCCTGACCGGTTATATATCGTCCGGCATCGGAACAGAGGAGAACTGCCGCGCCGACACAATCCTCAGACTGTCCGATAAATCCGGCAGGAATCTTTTTCAAAACCGTTTCACAGATAGTTTGGTCGGACATCTGGACGGAATTTCGGTCAGTTACAATAACTCCCGGAGCAAGATTGTTCACCGTAACTCCGAATGGCGCAACCTGCACGGCCAGATTTTGAACCATGTTTGTCTGGGCGGCCTTAGTCGCGGCGTAAATGAGCATATCCCTGTGCGGTTTTTTCTGCTGGACGCTCCCTATGGAAAGGACCCGTCCCCATTTGCGTTCACAGCCATCCCATAAAAATCTGATGATTTGAAAAAAGACGGATTCATGACAC
>JBAWXM010000004.1:0-43974 GCA_037144075.1 Lentisphaerota bacterium
TGTGAGTTTGGTTTTGAGACGCAAAATCAAACTCACAGCAAAATATTCATTCGTGCTCATTCGTGTTCATTCGTGTTCATTCGTGTTCATTCGTGTTCATTCGTGTAATTAGTGGACAAGCTTTTCCCGGTTTTTAACTTCTATTTTTTTACCAGTCACCAGTCTACTCCCCTCTCAAACCGTTGCCGGTCAGGTGAATACTGCCGGGCGAATATAAACTAAGTCTGTCAGGTCATTATTCCATTCAGTGCATTGCGCAAAAATCAGTTTTTCCGGCGATATATGCTCGATCAGACGGAACAATCCAAGCATATCCGCGTTCACAACGTTCGCGATGGCCGCATGATCTTTCTCGAGAGCGACCAGACGAGAAAACTTCCGGTCGTCGAAAAAAGCATTGGCGTCATCTGCAGAAAGAACATCATTTTTACCGGCGGGGATAATCTCCCCGTCCTGATTAATCAGCTCGAAAATCAGAATTTCGCTGTTGCGCCCGTCAAAAACTGCGGCAATGCTGTCGCCGGGTTTAGTCTGCAAAACGGATGCCAGCGCAACGGCGGTCGGCACGCAGCGGGTCTTAATATTTGTACTGCCGAAAGTAATGCCGGCGACCAGCGCCGCCGCCAGGCGCATCCCCGTAAAACTGCCCGGGCCGGAGCCGACCGTCCATTCGGTGATATGCTCAAGCTGAATGTTGTGGCTGCTCATCAGTTCAAGCACCCAGGGAGTGAGCGCGGCGGAGTTTCTGCCGGTCATCGGACGAGTGCTGCTGATTACTATATTGTCAGATTCTTTACAGGCGACCGCAAATGCCGCTTCGTTGCCTGAAAGATCAATAGCTGCTGAATATTCCAATTTAACCTCCGCACTTATAAAACCATTTTCACCACACACAGAGAACAGCCATTTTTACCATGAAGATCATGAAGATAATACATTGAGTCAGTGTATTTATGCTGATTTATCGCCTAAATACGCTGACACAGGTTTTTCCTCAGTGTCCTCTGTGCCCTCTGTGGTTAACCATGTTTTCCTTGGTTCCCAACTTCATGCTCTTCATGGTGAAACGATCTCTATCCTGTCTATCCCTGTTAAAATACAAAGATGATTAAAACATCAGGAAATATAATCTTTGAACCGTTGAGTTTCAACCGCCGAGCAAGCTGATTGACGTAATACGCCTCCGGTTAATTCATCCGCCCCTTGAATCATGCCAGGTACAACGGCCCGCTCTCCGTGAAATGGTAAGACAGAAAAGGCGTTTCCATTGAGTTTAAATAATAAACAATAGCCGTTAAATCTATTTTGTGGCTATAAAAAGTAGTTTTAACTACAGTTAAATGATGTAATATATGAATTTTTAAGCACAAAATGTGTAAAAATTAGGGTACGACCACGCTCAGTTGGTGACCCCGTTAAGTTGGTGTTTTTCGTGGTAAAAAATGGATTTCTCTGTGCCTTTGTGTCTTTGTGGTTAAAGTTCCGGCGCAGCCGGTTAAGTACATGCCCTTATTTATTCTTCAGCCGCTGACCCATATTTGACGTCGGGGATATGTTGCTGTTTGAAACATTCGGAATGGAATAATGGCAGGCAATTTCCCCGTTTTTATGCTGTTCAGTTTCATCTCCGGGCAGCCATGAACGGATGTACTCAACGGTTACTTTGTCAGAGGCGACGGTTACGCGAACACGGCCTGAGTTCGGCAGAATGTCGCCGGAGCGATAGGCCGCTTTGTTATAAAGAGCGTAATTCGGATCGGCAGTTTCCGCCAAAGTCTGGTAGACGACTCCGTCGAGCTGCTGCCGTGCAAAGATGTGGTCATGTCCTTGAAAGAAGATAGTCACTCTGTTTTTTGCCATCAACTGGTGTATGGGCAGTTCCCAGCCGGGACGCTTCTGCTCAAACTCCCGGTCCCCTTTTATGTTATTGCCTCCCCATTCAAACAGCCCGGCGTTCTCGATGCCGCCGCGACCGGTACCAAGCACATGATGAGTAAAAACAAATTTATACTTTGACTTACTGGACTCCAGCGTCTGTTTAAGCCATTTGTATTGTTCATTGCCAAGCGTAATCGCCCACATGTCGCGATTTTTCTTTCCGCCGTTGAATACGTTATCTACCGGTTTGGAAGAGTGCCAGTATGGATCGATGACAATGAACAGAGCATCCCCCCAAGTCCAGGCGTAATAATCCCTGAGCCGCCCGATAAACTTGACTGTCTGAGAATCACCGGTATAGAACCCGTCAGGTTCTGGTTGCGGGAATAAACGATTGCGTGAATTCTGCGCCCAGACGGCGACATTGTCCGGCGTTCCATCCAGATTGCATGCCGCCGCCTGTTCGTGGTTGCCGTTGACCAGGAACAGCGGCGCGGAATGGCCGAGCAGCCCCAGGAATGGACGCTGAACAAGGTAGCGCCGGTAAACCGTATCGGCATTGACGGTTCCAAGTGTATCGACGCTGAAATCATCACCGATGGTTATATAGAAATCCGGATGATCCGCTGCCGCTCCCCGCAGTGTCCTTGCATAAAGTTCGGAGTTGAACTGATGCGCGCGTTCGGGATGCGAGTCGCCTTGTATTTCGAATATGAATGCACTTCCCGGAGATCGCTGTGTATGGAAAGAATGTTCCGTCCCTTCTGCAAAAGTATTCCCACCATGCTTGCGATAACGCAGCCTGTAAAAACACTGCTTATCCGGCGGGAGTTGATTGAGAACAATATCCACTGGCTTGCCGGCTGTAAATTCGACTGTTTCCGTTTTGCGAATATAATTAGCGGAGGCGATGCCATACTCGCAGAATCCGTCACTATTTTCCTCAGATAAAACGTTTAGCACCACAGATGTGTCTGTCGGGCATCCAAGAACCAATGACAGTTTTTTGTTTGCGGCGACATCCGGCGGAAGCGTCATTTCACCGGTATTGCCTCCTGCCCGCTTTTGTTTTCCGATTAGATTTGCAGATCGTTGACTCTGCTGCTGCTTGTCTGTTTCCTCCCCGGCGGATGCCAGATTTATCTCAAGCAGTACGAATAAAGATATGACGCCCCGCATTAATTTATTGGTCTGCCGAATTTGGAATGATAAATATAGCATAAATGCATTTTTATTGTTTGTTGAGTTGCTGGTTGCCGGTAATATCTTTCTGCTTTACGGTTTGATCTTTAATACTGCCCGGCTCGTTGATGGTGTAGGAGTGCGATATCTGACTGTCATTCTCGTCCTTCCGGTCATTTATATGAATATATTCTGCGATAATTTTATCAGAGGAGACTTTCACGCGCATGTAGCCGGAACCTTCGAGAATAACGCCGTTGCGATAGCCGTATTCGGCGGCACTGCGATGGTCACGTCCATTATTATGGGTTCCGGGTTGCGGAACTTCCTGATAAACGATACCGTCGAGATCCTGCTTTGCATAGAGATGATCATGACCGTGGAAGACAATTGATACATGGTTCTGTACCAGTAACTGGTGAACCGGCGCCGTCCAGCCGGAACGGTTTGCCGTGAATCCGTCACTGCCGTCAGCATTCCTGCCGCCCCATTCAAAGAACGGCGCGGCTTCCGCTCCGCCCCGGCCCTGATCATCCGCTCCGCCGGTCAGATGATGAATAAAAACGAATTTAAATTTTGATTTACTCGTCTCCAGTGTGCGCCTGAGCCATTGATACTGTTCTTCTCCAAGCGTTCGTTTCCAGTTGTCGCCTCTGCCGCGACGCTTCTGCATAAACCAGAACGGATCCAGCACGACAAACAGTGCGTCACCCCATTCCCAGGCATAGTAATCCTGCAGCAATCCGGCTTCCGGATGTTTTGTCATATTGCCCGTGTAGAAGCTGTCTGGAACGGGATTCGGAAAATAAAGTTTCCGCATCGCATTTGACCATACCGCCAGACTATCCTCTTCGCCGCCTCTGCCGCGCGGGCTTTCGCCGTCGTGATTGCCGAGTGCAAGGAACAGCGGGGCTGACTGGCAGAGCTGACTGAAATAGTAACGCTGGGCGAGATACTGCTTTGCGGCCGCTGCGCGGTTTTCGTGTTTTCCGGTCATAAAAGTGTCGCCGAGATCAATATGGAAATCCGGACTGTCTGTCTGCGCACGGGCGAGGGTGCGCTGATAGAGGGCGGCATTGGTGCGCTCGTCCAGATGTGAATCCGCCGTGACGGTGAAAGTGAAGTGGCTGTTCGGCGGGCGGACAGTATGGAATGTGAATTCTCCGCTATTCATCGTTGTCAAATTCAACCGGTAAAAGTACCGGGTGTCCGGTTGCAGCGCAGTCAGTACAATCTCCGCAGGCTCTCCTTTCCTGAATAACTGCGCCGGAGTTCTAAATTCGAGCTTCCCCGATTGCGTCCCGTAAGCGATGAATCCCTCTGCATCCTCATAGCACAGGACACTCACTGTAACCGAGATTGGAGTCGGGCGGTTCAATATCAGGTCAAACGGATGCGCTGGAACGTCGCAGCATTTTGACACCTGAACAGGTTGCCTTGAACCTCCTTTGCGGACAGCTTTTTCATCTGCGGTATGAGCTGTAAGCCCGATACATATCAAAATCAAAACACCCCAGCGCATCATGACTTTTCCTTTTGCTTATTTTCACTCTGCGCCTTATCGCGGTTGTCGTCCGGGCCTTTGTCTTTTGTTCCGGCCGGGCGCGAATAAACCACGCGTAGTTCCGCGGATGCAAGGATACGGCCTTTCATCGCAGACAGCAAAACATCGCGGCTGACTTGCTCCGGTGGTTCCACGAGTTGCAGCGTCGAAGATAAGGCGTATACGGTATAAATATACATTTTAGGTCCGGGGCCTTTGGAATGCGGCGGCGCATACTCTGTGCGTTTGTTGATACTGTTATTGCCAGAAGTTCCGACGCCTTGTACATTCCTCGGCAGACTTTGAACATTCGCAGGGATGTTGTACAGCGTCCAGTACCACTTGTTTTTCCCCTGCGGATCAATATGGTGCATAATGAGCACATAGCTTTCGGTTTCAGCCGGGGCGCGGCTCCAGGCGAGCGGCAGTGTGGCGCCGCCGCCGTCACCGGTGAATTCAACCGGAAGCGTTCCTCCATCCGTCACCTCGGAGCTACGTAGCATAAATTCAGTTTTCTGCGACCATGTATTTAATGAAAATATGGAGACTGACAGCATCATAAAGACGGAGAATATTTTAGTTTTCCGGTTCATCTGGTTATCCTTTCCATTTTATATCTTCACTGCCGCAGTAAACGATTAACATTCATTTTTTATTGCAGCCGGGCTCTTTTTTCAATATAAGACCAGCGAAAACAGATTCCCGGCCGGCATTCATTTCTTGCCGTCATTTGCATCTTTGGGCGGAAAGAAGAAACTGTCGGTATCGGGCAGCTTTACTTCTTCACGAACCGGAGATGAATAGATATAGGCCGGAGCGCTGGTGTATCCATCGAGATTGCGTAGCTTAATAAACATTTGACGCTGCGCTGCGGTCAATGTCCGGTTTACTTTAGCAAAGGCAGCGGCATAATAATAAGACATTTCACCATCCAGTTCGCCGTAACGGCGCCCCAGCGCAATGATTTTTTCCTTGTCTGCGCTTCCGCCGTTAATAAACTTGCGCAATTCCGTGGAGATGGCACGCCGGACTGCGATGATTTCCTGCAAATCTTTACGCTGCGTATCCGGAATGGCGGTAATGTTATTGCGCTGTTCCCTGGTAAGATTGTTGATAAATTCCTTGCCGCTGTCGCCGGTAACGGATGTGCTGATGTCATAATCGCGTTTACCCATCGCGGGCATATCTTTCATATAGAACCCGCCGAAATATGTTCCGTGCCGCTCCGGACAAAAGTATATATCCGCATTGACCGACCCGGCATACCAGCTGAAGAACTCGCTGGCGTAGGTCATGTACGCCACATTGACCAGCTTTTCTGTACCTCTTGGCAGCTTGTATTTGTCAACGTCAACGTCAGGCCAGGTGTTGAAGTCGCCGAATTTCATTTTGGCGAGGTATTCTTTCTGTGTCGGCGTGAATGACGAGGCTATTTGTCCGAATATCCTGGCGCGTGTGTAACTCAATTCTGCATCGAAGGCAAAGATGTCGCCAACATATTGCACCACCGCCTCTTTATTCAGCCCTTTGCTTCCGGACGGAATTTCAGCATTGAGTTCACGGCAGAATGCTTTAATAAGCGGAAAGCGTTTTTCGGCAAGCACTCGCAATTGTTCCGCTTCCTGTCGGGCTGCCTGTTCAAAAATAACGCGCTGTTTGTCATTCAGGATATGCAGTACGTTTCCGGCAACGCGATTAAGGAATATTGGATTATGTCCTTTTTGCGCGGCATCAATGTCGCGCATATATTGAAAGCCGAAAAAGTCGCAGACTTTACCGGGCGGAATGAACGTGGATGCGCCAAAGTCGCCGGTGATAAATGCCAGGCCGCTGAATGCGATGGTGTGAAGCTGCGCCTGATCGGATATTGCCTGCTCAATGCAATACTTCTGCGCCGCTCTGTTTTTGTCTCCGCCGCGGTCTTTCTGTTTTACGTTTGCCTGTACCGGCTCTTTTTTATTGTCCACTGGCGCTTTACTGTTTTCAATATCACTCTTATTCTCATCTGATGGCTGTTTTTCCCCCATATTTTTATCCGGCGGAGGATCTAAATCACGCAATTTATCTAAATCAAATCCGGCTTCCTCCATAATTTGTTTCAAAGCAGGGCCGTCTCTCAATCCGGCATCCCGGAATGCTTCGTGAATGGCTCTGGCATCGGCAGCTGTCATAGTTGATGCTTTGTATTTCGCCAGAACGTCCGCGACTTTCGCTTTCTGTTCAGATGTTAAAGTCTGTGACTCTCCCCGGCGTCCTTCCTGGCGCATCTCCCCGCCGTCGCGTGGCGGGGGAGCGTCCTCGCTCCGGGCCATCAGATTAGCGGCTGTAAGTGACATTGCGAAAATCAGAATCAATGTTTTCATTTTTAGATCCTTTTATGAGTTCTACTTTTGGTTTTCTAACACAAGCTTCAGGCCGTTAGCTTCTATTCATCAACATAAGACGCTGGATTGAATGAAAAGTTACAAGCGGAGCTGTCTTTTTCGTGTAAAAAAGAATATGGCTTAAATATCAGTGATGTTAATTTACAATGCTGGCTGCTGCCGTTGCGGCGGCCGTTGCGGATTGCATATCCCCCTTGAAATTTTGTCAAGACGGGCGGTCTGTTCCTCGGAAAGCAAGGCTGCAAGTTTTCTTTTAAAAACCTCGAACATGGCTATTAATTTCTCGCGGTTGGCATCATGGAATACGCCTAGTTCGTTCGCGAAAATCTTAACTTCATGCTCAATTTGTATTTTTTGCGCGGGGCTCAAAGCCAGTTCATCGTCCAGTCGCTCCATAATCTTCTTCCGGACGCTATCCGGAGGAAGCGGGCCTCCGCCGGCTTTATCTTTTTCATTTATTTCAAAAGGGCGCGGCGGCGGAAAAAACTTTGGAAACAAAAAAATTCCTCCCGATGCTCCCAGGATGATTCCAGCTAGCAGCGACAGCAGGAAGCCGATAATAATTCCTCTTTTTTTCATTTTATGTCATTCCCCCCGGCTTTGCCTGTTTTATCAAATAAACTTATATCGTAAACGTTTGCACTTTGATCAACAAATTCCCATAACGATGATTTGCTTCCGCGATCTGTCTTATACAAAGAGTTGATTCCGGCAAAGTAGAAGACAGCTGAAATTGCAAACGCTAAACCAAGCATTGCCCAGCCGAGACGGAATGCAAAAGCATTCAACGGAACGTCATCACTCCGGTACAGCGCCGTTCTGGTGGCGGCATATCCGATTTCGTTCATTACGCGGGCTTCCCATCCGGCGCTGAAAACAGGGTCAGCGCACTTTGCCGACTCAAGACGGTAGGCTTTGAAAACCTCTTCGATGTTTCGCTTTGTTTTGTTCATTTTGACCATCCCCGGATTAATTCGTCAATCGTCTTTCTTAGTTTCATTCGTGCGCGCATCGCCTTGACCTTTGTCTTCACCAGACTCCATCCCAATGTCGCGGCGGCGTCTTTGAGCGGCATCGCCTCGTAGTAGTGTGATTCCAGGAGCCATCTTTCTTCGGCGTCAAGCCGCAGCATCGCCTGCTCAAGAGCCAGTTGCGTCTCTTCCTGTTTTGCAGCCTCGGCCAGATCGCTGTCGCTGGAGGCTGCGGAAACTTTATCCAGCCATGCTTGATAATTTAACTCCTGGCCCGCATGTACAACTATCGCGGGTTCTCGCAGTTTCAGTCTCCAGTAATCGTGGCAGCAGTGAACTGCCAGCTTTGACAACCAGTTTTCAAAAGGCGCTTTTCCGCTGAACGAAATCAGTGTTCTGAATGCCTGGACAAACACCTGATGTGTGATATCTTCAACATCTTCCGGTCTTACCCTGGCGGCAACAATGCGTCCGATTTTCGCCATGTGCCTATGAACAAGTAATTCGAAAACATCCACAGATCCATCCAGAACGCGTCTAATAGCCGCACTGTCGTCGACGTTGCTGTCTGCCCTCTCTGCCGCGTCAGTTAACTTTCGGCACGGTTGGACGTTTATGAATTCTGTCATATCCATCATTTCCCGGGATGCTTTTGTTTTAATATAGACGTTGTTTATTATGAAAGGTTACATGTTTTTGTTTATTTTATCGGCATTTTTTTATTTTAAATCGCAGGTTGAGTCTTTTGGCTTGGAGATAACCGGTGGCTACCATCTGGACGGCACTGTGCGGTGCAGCTCTTCTGAATATTTGTCGCGGTCCGTTACTGTCTGCATCGTAGGGGAAATGTAATGTTCCTGCCGGAACTGCTCGTAGGAGATTTCTTTCGACTTTATGTTCTGCTCGTAGATTATTTGGTCGGAATAACCATTTTTCAGGAATCTTATATCCTTGAACACGTCCTTGTTATGAGCCACTTTCCGCATACTGGGAACAAGCGAGGTCATGCAGTTGCTGGTGACGGTATTGTAAAATTGCGGATGAGTAATTAGCTTATTGCTGCGGTTGACCAGATCCAGCAAAAGCATTCTGCATTCATCGGGAGTAATCCGCAACTGGTACATATAGACCTGTTCTTTGCGGTAATTAGTACGCAGCATCAGCAAATCAGCTTCCGTGCCGATGATAAACAAACTGCCGTACTGTTTAAACAATCCGCCGAGAGCAGTCTGCTGCTGTCCATTCTTCAACCTGGTTTCGGATGATATTACCAGCCATCTGCCGTCGTTGAAACCGAAATCCAGAATGGTGTGAGCGACGGCGGTATTGCCATCCCAGTATGATAATATCAGCATCACTTTGTCCAGTTTATCCAGATCATAATCGCCGGAGATATATTTTGCGTCATAATCATTTTCACTGCTGTAGTTGAAATCCCGGATATTCTGAATTGACAATATATTGTTTTTGACTTCAACTGCGGGCATTTTCGCCCACGAAGTCTGCCAGTCGGCATTGTTGGACGGTGTGATTGTTAACCACCATGCAATCACCAGCAGCGGCAGAACCGCGGCGGCTGATGTAATAAGACGTTTTCGTTTCACAAATACGGCAGTTATGGATAATGCGGCGGCAAGCAGCCAGTATCCCCATGCGCAGAACTGTGAAAAGAACGGCAGATGATAGTACACCACCATGCCGCACCATGCGCAGAGCAGCCAGTACGCCGGAACGGCGGCAGTCAGGCATATTTTCCTCAGGATATGACGACGCCATGCCATACTATTTGATTCTTCCTATATTGCGCAGATGTTGCAGCAGGATTTTGCGAACTTCCTCAATCGCCGCGGCATTGTCCTGCACGCTGTGTCCGGATTCGACAATAAGTTCGCTTTTTGCAGTATTTAAATGCGAACTCCAGTAAGGCACAATGCCGTCCGTGCCGCCGGGGACTCCGGCGGCATTCTCATTCCCGCAGACGGTGTAGTAAGGAACGGTTGTGGAAAAAGGAACTTCGGACAATGCGTTCAGCATTTTATTTTCCGGCGCCAGGTTATCCAGTCCGGTGTCAATATGCATACTCTCAATATCCTCGTCCGGATTTATCCGTTTGCGTAATTCTGAAACATGTAGTTTGAGGTAACTCGGCAATGAAATCCATGATGACGCCCAGCGGGTGATAACCCATGTCGCCATATCCGCCCCTTTATGCGGTGTTGCCATAAACACAACCCCTTTCACAAATTCCAGCTGTTCAAATACCAGCACATCCATCACAAACTGCTGTTCTTCGGGTGTGAGTTTTTTCTTAGCCAGTACAGCGGCCGGCAAAAACTTATCCTGCAATTTACTGCCGGTATTCTGGATTGTGGTCTTGGAGAGCAAACCGCCCATGCTGTGACTGACAATGAACATCTGGTTGAAGTTGGCCGCCGCTTCCGGCGTATTGAAATCCGCTTTGGCCTCCTGCAGTGATTTGCGCAGCAGATACGCGGAATAGAGTACCGGATTGCCGGTACTGTAGGTAAACAGCCACATCTGGTAATTATGGCGTATGTCCGGATCATCCAGCAGAATATTCACCATCTGCGCCCAGGTGCGCGGATTGGACATTAAGCCGTGGACAAAAACCAGCGGAATTTTATTTTTCTGCAAGGGGGCAAGGGCGAACAATCCGTAAGTATCCTGAATGTCGGCGTCGAACATGGTGAAGAACCCGTCAATAATCGGCGGTTTCCGCAGCTCGTAAGCCAGTGGCGTAGTAAAATCCAGGCTGAGCGGAACACTTTTACTTTCAACCTTGACCGTATCCGTATTCAGGGTATTATATAATTCAAGCCGCGTCTGGACAATACCATTTTCAGCGTCTCCCATTCTCAAAAAGCAGGTTGCATGGAATGATCGCCCGGGGATTGTTTTAAATGGTTTTGGCGTCGGGAACGGGTTGTCGCAATTGACAATCAGCGGGACGCCGATGCCAGGGGAGTAGGAATAAACGTAAAACCCCCTGGCGCTGAAACGGTAGCACGATATGACCCGGGTTGTTTTATCCACCGGACAGGCCAGTTCGCTGAGCGGCGCTTCAAATTTCAATGTCAGGCCGGCCGCCGCCGGTATGCTGTAGGTGGAATTAAACACAATGCGCTTGTCATTCAAATATTCAATCAGCGTATCCAGTGAGCTGTTATAGTATCTGGCCGCCATAAAAACAGCCATATCGTAGGGCATGGGCAGATCCGGACGGACACTCTTATTAAATAAATACTGTGATGAGAAATAAGCGGAGGCGGCATGGAAAGCAATTTTCTGATCCCTGCTGTCGGCATTCATCCCGGCAACATAGCATAATTCAGCGAGAATACTCAGATATACACGTTCATGGGAGTTGCGGAAGTTCTGATAAATACAATATACCGCGGCTTCCGGGTCTTCATCATAAAGCTTGCTCATTTGATGCGCCAGCAGAAAGTTCCGGCAGCTGTTGCTGAGTTCGCTGCTCCTGAATGTCATGCTGCCGTTTTGCAGGAACCATTCTTTGGATGTGGTGCCGGTAACGCCGATACTTCTAGTACAGCCGGAGAATAAAACCATAACAACCGGCAGGATTACAAATAACTTTATTATGCGCATATTTTGCAAATCCTTATGAGTTAAATTTATTGGCGAATACCGCATATGTTAATTTCGCATTCCGCGAAGAAAAATCAACCGGCGATTTCAATAACTCTTTTTTCACAATCTGCTCGTCCGGTTTTTACCTGTCGTAACTCTCCGTTTTTTTCCCGTATAAAAAAATGAACTTTTTTTTATTTTTAATGTTTACTTATTAAATAAAGATGATATAATATGATTGTGAGTACGAAATACATTGATATTATGGTGTATATTGATATTAGTTTATTTAAATAGTAGTGATTTGAAAGTTGAAAAATATAAATTTAACCGGAGGTTTGATTATCAAATAAAACATAGTCTCTAACAAATACAGGGGACGTTGTATTCGAACTTTGAATTCTGAACCAGCATCCGTCTTAAAAAGTACAGCGAACAATAATTAGGAGCATATATATGTGTTGTAGAATAGTAAAGATTGAAAGTATTGTTGCAGTTAACTTATAATTGTCCATCAGGAAAAACATTAACGGTCATGACAAGCACCTATCAGATAAATTATCTGATAGCGTAAATTTAAAAAGGAATATAATTATTATGAATATAGGGAAAAGATTATTTCAGGCTGCCGCCTTGAGCACTCTCATATCAACTGCCGGGGGACTCCTTTGGGCTGATGACGCAAAAACAGGAGATGGTCAGGCAAAAATTATTGTTGCCGATGCCAAAACAACGCATCATCTTAACCTCTATGTGGCAAAGGAGCTTGGGATTTTTAAGAAGTACAATCTGGATGTTGATATAGTTCCGGTTGCGGATAATGCCGCGGCAAGGGATCTTGTCGTGTCCGGACAGGCGGACGTTTTCTGGTCATGCCCTACTGTTGCTATCGCGGCTATCGCTAACGGCGCGCCAATAAAGATAATATCACAGGTTAAGAAGCCTTGCACATCCGTACTGGTTGTTTCAAAAGATTCGCCGATTAAAACATTCGCCGATCTTAATAACAAGAATATTGCGGGCATATCGCCGACTTGCGAAGCTGTTATTTCGATTACTGTCAAGGCAAGAGACGCCGGAGCCAAATTTAATCTTCAAAAGCTTGCGGGCGGTCCTGCGCTTGCCGCATTGGAAGCCGGAAAAGTTGATGCCGCGATTCTTGAAGAGCCACAGGTGAGTATTGCGGAATTAAAAGGATTCAAGGTTCTGTTCAGAGATGCTTCAGCAAATATTCCATGCAGAACAATTAATGCGAGAAATGGATTTCTGAAAAGCAATGCGAAAGAGTTGAAATTGCTCATCAAAGCAATTGATGAAGCCAATGCCATTATTCTCGCAAATCCTGTTGCAGATAATATCGTCGCCATTTCTGCTAAATATACCGGTGCGCCGGTTGAAGCGATCAAATACGGTAATGACCGTCTTAAATTCAGAATCGCTATTGATAAACCGGGTATTGACGGACTTGCAAATGAGTTGATCAAACTGGGAAATATCAAAGAAAACCCGGGGGAATATCTCTATGCGACAGAATTCCGCGGCATAACCTGGGAGTGATGGCGGGTTTGGATACCCTCTTGCCGGAATTGCAAAATAATTAGTAAGATCCCTGTTCCGTCATTCAGGAACAGGGACTTACACCATACCGGAGATATATGACAATATCTAATGGACGGCAAATATGGTCAGGCACGATATTATTTGCTGTGCTGATTATACTGATTATTTTAATTGTCTGCATCCCTTCATCCGCTAAAAATGGAAAAAGAGCGGCCGTCGGGCATTCGGGGAGTCCGCTTACTGCATCTTTATACGCTGCCGCAAATATTCCAAGCTGGAATAAGGAATTTGTATTAGCTAAATTTGGAACTTCGGCAGATGTGGCATATGCACTGCTTGCCAATGATATAACTGCCGGATTTGTTGATCCGTCAAAAGCGCTTGCGATAAAAGATTTACCGGCCTTTAAAAATTTGACTGTCATCGGGCAGGTTACTTTTCCTTACGGGGCCACACTCATTGTCAGAAAAGATTTAAATTTCAGATTGTGCGATCTGCCGGGGCGCAAAGTGGCAGTTGCTTCGAAATCATGCAAACTTTTACACGCATTCAAAGCGGACGCCGCGCGGTTTGGAGTCAATGCTGAAAAAATAAATTATGAGTACATGTCATTTGACACCATGATACCTGCGCTTGAGGCCGGAAAAATAGACGGGGCAATCATAAAAGGTTCTTATGCCGTTATTGCTCAAAAACTCGGGCATTCGATCCTTTACCAGAAGTGGGACATGGAAGCCGGCGACACCTGCTGCCCGGCAGTAATCACGCAGGTCGAGTATGTTCTGCTGGCGCAGAAGCAGGATAAAGATGCTGCTGGCCGCTTATTGATGCGACTGGCTGAGGCTGAAAAATTAACGCCTGCCGAACTGCGGATTGCCGTATCCAAAAGTCTGAATATCCCGGAAAAAACCTTGACCAGTCTTCCACTGGCTGTTTTTCAACCGGCAGATGCGGATATTTTGAAACTCTTTGACATACATTTACATGATGAAGCTGTAAATGAGCACGAAGAGCATAAAGGAAAATCGAAAAGGTAATAAATAAGAGGATTATATGAATCAATATGAAGCCAAGGGCATAAGACTCTTTTTGCGGGAAACCGGATTTTTTTTAAGGAACTCTTTCGGGAGTCTTTTCTCCCGGGAGTTTTTGACAGTGCTGATTCCTTTGCTGATCCTGTGGGAGTTACTGCCGCGGACAGGCTTGGTTCCGAGAACGCTAGTGCCGGCATTAAGCGATATTGCCGTCGCTTTCCGGGATATGCTTGTGCACAAGAATCTTGCCGGACATATCGCTGTCAGCATGGGCAGATTCAGTCTCGGTCTATTTTTAGCTGTTATTACTGCCATTCCCATCGGCATTATTATGGGGTGGAATATTTTCATTCGTAAACATGCGCTGCCGCTTTTTCAACTGCTTGCCCCTGTTCCGCCGCCGGCGTGGGTTCCTGTAGTCATTATTTTGCTTGGGGTGGGACTTCCCATGCAGACTTTTTTAATTTTTCTAGGCGCTTTTTATCCGATATTGTTTAACACCTATCAGGCGGTTAAAGATACTGACCCGCGGTATCTGTCGTCGGCCAGAGTTTTTGGGGCAAGCGAGTTGACTTTGATTCTTCATGTTTATATATGGCATGCGCTGGGCGCGATTATTATGAGTGTTAAAACCGGTATTGCAATGGGGCTTGTCATGCTTGTGATTGCCGAAATGTATGGCGGCCGCAGCGGTATCGGCTATCTTCTGGTTGAAGCGAAGGAATTCTTTCAGATACCGGATATGGTTGTGTGCATGGTCATCCTCGGCGGCATCGGCTGGTTTTTGATTGAAGTGCTGAAATTTGTCGAATTGAAACTGGCTGTATGGAAAGTCGGAAGGTGAACAGAGAATGATAGAAGCAAGAAAAATAAGTAAATTTTTCTCAATTATAAATGAGAATAGAACTGCCGAGGGGCTGACCGCGGTACTTTCGGTATCATTAACCATACCGGACGGTAAAATTGTCAGTATATTGGGTCCTTCCGGTTGCGGCAAGTCAACCTTCCTTGAGATACTTGGCGGGTTGCAGGCACCAACCGAGGGGGAAGTATATATAGACGGCGTCCGGGTGCTTGAACCACTCCCTTCGACCCGCAAGGAGATGGAGCAATACCGCAGGAAATACCGCTTTCTTTCGCCGCTGGCGAATGGCTTGTTCAGAGACAGGCCAAAGCATGATATTGCAATGATCCTTCAGGATTATGCCGTGTTTCCATGGATGACGGCATTGCAGAATGTTGCATTTACGCTGAAACTGCGCGGTATCCCGCGCAGGGAAAGGGAAGGGGCTGCGATCCGTTATCTTGTCAAAGTCGGACTCGGAGCTTCTCTAAATAAATATCCGTCTCAATTGTCCGGTGGAATGCGGCAGCGCCTGGCTCTTGCAAGGGCTTTATCGGTTGAGCCTAAAATAATACTTATGGATGAACCTTTTGCAGCGGTCGATACACTGACCCGCGAACGTTTGCAGGATGATCTGCTGGAACTATGGCATTCTACCGGAGTCACGATAGTCATGGTGACGCATGACGTTGAAGAGGCACTTTACCTTTCTGATGAGGTGATCATTTTTTCGCCGAATCCTGGAACTGTCCGCAATCGTTATACGGTGGATATTCCACGTCCCAGAAGAAGAAGCGATCCGGAATTTTTGAGATTACAGGAAAGGATTTTAAAATTATTCAAATATGATATTGATCATGAAAGCGAGTATTCAATATGACTGACAGGCAGATAGATAATGTAAATAATAAATTTCGCGGAAAGATTTATGAAAATATTACTTCGGCGATTGGATGCACTCCGTTAATCCGCTTTAATTCCATCTCCAGCGGATTGCCCGGAATTATTGCAGGCAAGGTTGAATCATTCAATCCTTTAAACAGCGTAAAATGCCGTATTGGAGCAGCGATGCTTGATGCTGCGGAGAAATCTGGCGAATTAGCGCCGGGGGGGACGGTAATTGAACCTACCTCCGGTAATACTGGTATCGGGCTTGCTTTCGCCTGCGCCGCGCGCGGTTACAGGCTGATATTGACCATGCCTGAAACAATGTCGATTGAAAGGCGAAAACTTGTTCAGATGCTTGGCGCGGAATTGGTTTTAACGCCGGCCAGTGAAGGCATGAAGGGAGCTGTTGACAAAGCCCGTGAACTGACAAAGCAGATTCGCGGAAGTTATATGCCGCTGCAATTTGAAAATCCGGCAAACCCGCAAGTGCACCGCCAGACCACTGCCGAGGAGATATGGGCTGATACTGAAGGCAAAATAGATTTCATCGTCGCCGGGGTTGGAACTGGCGGAACAATCACGGGAATTGCGGAAGTCATCAAGTCTCGTAACAATGATTTTAAGGCAATAGCAGTTGAACCGGATGCTTCACCGGTATTGTCCGGCGGCCGGCCGGGCCCGCATCGTATCCAGGGGATCGGTGCAGGATTCGTACCGAAAGTGCTCAACCAGTCAATTATAGATGAAATTATAAGAGTAAAAAATGAGGACGCTTTCGTAACTGCCCGGCGCGTGAGTCTTGATGAAGGTATTTTGATCGGAATATCCGGCGGCGCGGCGGTATGGGCGGCTCTTCAAATTGCGGCAAGAAAGGAAAATGACGGCAAGCTGATTGTTGTCATTTTGCCGGATTCCGGCGAAAGGTATCTTTCGACGCAACTATCTGATATTGATCTAATCGGAGATTAACAGTGATACAGTTAAGGCGGGCTTTGTCCGCAATCCCAAATGGAAGTCAGAATCAGCGTTTGACTGCGGTACCCGCATTTTTATCAAATAAGAAACTGATAAAAGTAAAGAAAATAAAACGTTTATGACACAAATTTTAAAAACGTTTAAAACATAGAAGTCTAAAACAAAGATACTAAAAGTAGTGCAGGAAGACATGAAAGACCGTTTGGAGAAAATGTCAATGCTGTTAAACAGGCAAATATTCGAGAAAATTGAGAGGTAAAATGAGCGCTGACGTAAACCAATTTAATGCAAGGAAATATTGCATGAGTATCAATTAACAAACACAGTTCCATAACGCAGAAGATGTGGTTATAATTTTTTTGACGGAAATCTTCTGTGAGAGAGTAGATTATTAACCATTCCTGGATTACTTTACACTACATTATGAAAAATAAATATTTTGTCAGCTACATAGATATGCAGCTTATAGTCGAGCCGGATGATGGCATCGAACCTATCCTGAGTTTGATTGCCTCGACAAAGAAAAAGCTTGATATCAAACAGTTCAAGTTTACCGAACCGAGCTTAATCATGGCGACCATCAATGCAATGCAGCGCGGGGTGCATGTCCGCGTCATGCTCAATCCGACACTCTCCACTGGCGAGCGGGACAATGATGAGAGCTTTAAACAGTTGGACGCGGCGGGAGTGGCAGTCCGCTGGACGAATCCAGCCTTTCAGGTAACACATGAAAAAAGCCTCGTGTCCGATGGGGCGCAGGCGCTGATTTCATCGTTTAATTTTGCCCCGAAGTATTTCGAAAAAACGAGGGATTACGGAATTCTGACCTCGATACCGAGCCTGGTCAACGAAATTTCCGCGTGTTTTGAGTCTGACTGGGAGCGGAAACCTTTCTCTCCGAATCCTGAGATTCCGCTCGTCTGGAGCATTGGCGATGCGCGGCAGCGCTTGTCCGATTTTATCTCCAGCGCCGAAGAGACGCTTGAGGTGCAGCACATCAAATATGTCGAAGGCATCTTGCTTGAGCGAATTGTCGAAGCGCAGCACAGGGGGGTACATGTCCTTGTATTGACTGGCGGGCTGCACGGCATCCCGATACGTGATGTCCCGGAGACCTGCGCATCTCTTCGGATACTCCACCGGGCCGGAGTCAAAGTCCATGCCCAAAAACATCCCGCACTCCATGCAAAGTTAATGATAGCCGACGGGAAACGCGCACTCCTCGGCTCCACCAACCTGCACCGTCACGCATTCGAGCTCCGTCGCGAACTGAGTGTTATCGTTGATGACGAATTCATCATTTCCAGACTCCGCGCCGTCTTTGCTGCCGACTGGGCGGGCAGCAAGCATTTTCATGCGCCAAATCCGTTTGATGCGACCGCTGACAACCCCGAGGCCTTCGGCTTATGAACAATCCTGAAGCGTACAATATTTCTACAGTTCCCGCTCCAACTCCCGACTCACCATGCGTCGCGGCAATTTTCATTTGTTTTGCCAAAATGACGCTTTTCAGCTTCGGCGGCGGACTGACCGCCTGGTCGCGGCAGATACTGGTTGAAGAAAAGGGGTGGCTCTCTGACAGTGAATTCCTGGAGATACTTTCACTCAGTCAGGCGCTTCCCGGGGCAATCAATGCCAATCTGGCAATCATAGCCGGACGTAAACTTAAAGGAATGGCCGGGGCTATTTCCGCTATTCTCGGATTGACGCTTCCTGCGATGATGATTCTTGCCCTCCTCGTTTCTCTTTATATCTCCTACGGTTCGAATCCGGCGGTAGGCAAGGCACTTAATGGCGTCACCTGCGCCTGTGCGGGGCTTTCCGCAGCAACCGCATACCGTCTTGGGAAGAAACATTTCAAAAATCCCCTGGGCCTGGTTTTTGTCATCGGCACGGTATTTCTTGTCGGCATACTTCGCTTCTCGTTAATACCAATACTTCTATCACTCGGCCCAATAAGCGCACTATGCGTGTGGCTTGCAGGCAGGCGCACAGCATCATCGGAGAAAATATTATGAAGGACAACGCCATCTTTCAAATCGCACGGATCTGCTCCTCTTTGTCGATCATGGCATTTGGCGGCGGCAAAAGCATGATTCCCGACTTACACAAAGAGGCCGTGACTGATCTGAAATGGATGAGTGAAGAACGCTTCGTGGATCTCTTCGCGATATCACAAACCGCACCGGGACCATCAACGCTTTTTGTGAGCCTTATCGGCTATCAAGCCGCCGGATGGACTGGTTTTCTCGTCGCCGCACTCACCTTGTTGCTGCCTGAATTCATTCTCGTGTATTCTATATCAGTCACCTGGGACAGTATCCGCAAGAAGCCAATCAGCCACATCATTACTGAAGGGGTGGCGCCGGTGACGATTGGACTTCTGTTCTCGGGTGCTATCGTGGTCGCGACAAGCTCGGTTCATGGAGCAGGCGGAGCGGTTGTTGCTATCTTCGCCTTCTTTATCTTCTGTCTGACAAAGATCAACCCGATCCTCGTGATGGCAATCGCCGCGATTATTGGATTAATGGGCTGGGCGTGAGACATTTCCTTCGCACCAAAATTAAAATCCTCATGTAATAGATTTAATGTTTATTTAAAGAATAAACAATTATGCTGTAATATGGGCTTGGCAGGTATTGCCGTTTAGTGTATAATTATTTATTAAAATAGCTTTAAATGTGCGTATAATGCAAGAAAATTATAGTTTTCATATTGACTATGTAGAGTAGTAATGATAAAGTATAATACTTTACAGTTATGATAAAGTTTATATAACAATACAGTAAATAAACAAGGAGTGATGATGCTTTCGTCAAGCTAAGCGCAACTGGAAGCGGACTTTCTCGACTAATTCTAGGAGAAGCATCCAGGCATTTTCCGATAGACCTGCATCAATATTGATGCCAGTAAACACGTCTTCGATACCGCCGTAAAATGCTCCCATTGCGCCATGAAAAAGAAAGCGAAGTTAAACTATGCCGTTAATTTCAGCAAAAGTTAAAAGATTTAGCGAGTCAGTCATTCGCCGGATGACCCGTGTCGCCAACGAGTATGATGCGATAAATCTGTCTCAGGGGTTTCCCGACTTTGATCCGCCGGATGAGTTGCGTCAAGCCGCAGCCCAGGCAGGTCACGCAGGGCCGCATCAGTATGCTATTACCTGGGGTGCTCCTAAATTCCGCAATGCGCTGGCTAAAAAGCAGTCGCAATGGATGAATCTTGAGATTAATCCTGAAACCGATATCGTCGTTACTTGCGGCAGTACCGAAGCAATGATGGCGGCCATGATGACTGTCTGCGACCCCGGTGACAAGGTAATCGTCTTCTCGCCGTTTTACGAGAATTACGGGGCTGATGCCATTTTGTCCGGAGCAGAACCGATTTTTGTGCCGCTGCGTCCGCCAGACTTCCTGTTTGATCCGGACGAACTGGAAAAAGCTTTCCAGCTAGGACCCAAGGCGCTGGTACTCTGCAATCCCTCCAATCCGTCAGGCAAAGTTTTTTCCCGCGAGGAGCTTGAAATTATTGCGCGCCTGGCGGTAAAATATGACACTTTTGTGATTACCGACGAAGTATACGAGCACATTGTCTATGCCCCGCTGCGTCACACTTATATTGCATCGCTGCCGGGAATGTTCGAACGGACGCTATCATGCAGTTCGCTGTCCAAGACCTATTCGATCACCGGCTGGCGGATCGGCTACATCATCGGTCCGGAATATCTTATTTCCGAGGCGCGGAAAATCCACGATTTCCTCACCGTCGGCGCGGCTGCCCCGCTGCAGGAAGCGGCGGTGGCCGGACTGGAGTTGCCAGGTCAGTATTACGATGATCTGCTGACAAAATATACTTCCAGACGAAACCTTTTTCTGGAGGCACTGGACAGTGCCGGTCTTACTTTTACAAAACCGCAGGGCGCATATTATGTTATGGTCGATATCAGCAAATTCGGGTTTCCCGATGATACCGCCTTTTGCGAATGGATGGCGAAGGTAATCGGTGTGGCTGCGGTACCGGGATCAAGTTTCTTCCGTGAGCCGGTAAAACACCTGATCCGTTTCCACTTCGCCAAAAAGCTGGAGACCTTGATTGATGCTGGAATCCGGTTGCGCAAATTAAAGGACTTCAGCCAATGAAAATTGCCAAACGTAATTATTGCTGTATAACACAATAAATTTTAAAAAAGGAAATATTGCATGAGTATCAATCAGGAAGAATTGTTTCAGCGCCTTGCTGGGGCTGTTGTCAACATGGAAGAAAATTTAGCTGCGGAACTCTCCCGCGAAGCCGTCGCCGCCGGAATGGATGCATATCAAGCCATTGAGCAAGGCCTTGTGGCCGGGATGAGCCGCGCCGGGGACTTGTTCGAACAGGAAGAATACTTTATTCCTGAACTGCTGATGTGTTCTGACGCCATGTATGCGGGGCTGGAAATTCTTAAACCGCACCTGAAGACCGACGCGTTAGCCGACCGGCCTAAAATTATCATCGGCGTGGTCGAGGGAGATACTCATGATATTGGCAAAAACCTGGTAAAAATCATGCTTGAATCATCCGGATTCGACTTGATTGATCTTGGTCGGGACATTCCTCCAGCCGTTTTTGTTGACAAAGCAGTTGAAATCAACGCTCAGATAATCGCCTTGTCAACCCTGATGACCACCACCATGGACGGGATGGGCGAAGTCATAAAAATCCTGAAAGAACGCGGTTTGAGAGAAAAAGTAAAAGTGATGATCGGCGGCGGGCCGATCTCGCAACAGTTTGCCGATCGCATCGGTGCCGACGGATATTCCGCCAATGCCGCCGGTGCGGTACGATTAGCCAAAAAACTGTCGGGACTGGAGGCATGACTTATGCTGCTAGATAAATTTACTCCGATTCAGCGTTTCGCCGCATATGCTCGCGGTGAGCCGCTTGACCGACTGCCATGCGTACCGATTATCGGTAATACCGCCGCGAGGGTAATCGGCGTCAAAGTCAGTCAACTCCGCACTGATGCGGCTTTGCTGGCAAAAGCTCAGATCGATTCTTATCGTAAGTTCGGTTATGATGTCGTTCGGGTCTTTACCGATCTTTATGTGATTGGCGAAGCAATGGGGGCGAAAATCCGGATTCCTGACGATGAAACCGCTTATCTCGAAACTCCCGTGCTGCATGATATTGCTGATAGCCATAAACTTCGCCCCGTTAATCCGCATCGAGACGGGATTCTGCCGTTACAACTCGAAGCGATGCGTCGGGTTGCCGGGGAAATTGGCGCCGAAGTTCCAGTGACCGGCGCCTTGACCTGTCCCTTTACGAACGCTTCGTTTCTGATCGGGGCCGAGGCGCTGGCCCGGCTGCTGCTGAAAAATCCCGAGGCTGTACATAAACTTTGCCGCATATCGCTGGAATCGGCTATCGCTTGCGCTGATGCAATCATAGAAACCGGTTGTACTCCCAGCTTGACCGATGCCATGTCTTCGTCAACGGTAATCAGTCCGCGCCAGTTCCGCGAATTCAGTCTGCCGTATTTGAAGGAGCTGATCAACCATATTGGCTCTCGCGGCAAAAAAGTTACACTGCACATCTGCGGCAAGACCCGCCTGATCTGGTCCGACATGGCAGATACCGGCGCAGTATGCCTGTCTCTTGACAACGATGCCGACCTTGCCGAGGCTAGGCTGGCGGTTGGTGAGCGCGTCAGGCTGATGGGCAATGTACCTACGGCGGCAGTTATGCTGCAGGGAACGTCCGAAGAAGTGCGCCAGGCGGTTTTTACGGTTGCCAGCAAGGCTTGGGACAATCCTAAAGGATTGATCGTCGCCTCCGGATGTAGCCTGCCAACCGAAACTCCGTTTGCCAATATTACTGCAATGATGGATGCGGTCAGGGAACTCTCCTGGCCGATCCGAAAGGAGCTGTTATCATGAATGAACTTAACCCGAAACAACGCCTGCTGGCGGCGCTGAATAAGAATCCCGTCGATCGTCCGCCAGTAATCTGCATGGGGGGGATGATGAACGCTGCCGTTACTGAGATAGTTAAAGGTTCCGAGGCAAGGTTACCGGCAGCTCATTTTGATGCTGCACTGATGGCAACGCTAGTCGGCCAAGTCCAGGTAGCAACCGGATTTGAGAATTACGGTATTCCGTTCTGCATGACCATCGAAGCAGAAGCCCTCGGAAGTCAGATTGATCCCGGTACCGAACTCTGCGAACCCAAAGTGGCAAAGGAAATCTTTCCTTCGGTGGATGCCCTGGTGAAAAAAAATATCAAAGACATCTGCGACCATTCCAGGGTTGCTGTGGTGGTAGAAGCGATCAGACAACTGGCGGGGCGTAACTCCGGCATTCCGGTGGTAGCCAGCCTGACCGGACCGGTCAGCACCGCTGCCTCGATTGTCGATCCGATGACTTTTCTCAAGGAGATGCGCAAAAATCCGGAAGGCGTACACCGGCTGATGAGTTACGTAACAGCATTCCTCAAGGAATTTGCCGGGCGGGCGTTCGCCGCCGGCGCGGATGTCGTTGCTATCGGCGATCCCACCGCTACCGGTGAAATCCTGGGGCCCCGCGCTTTTGAGGAATTTGCCGTGCGCTATATCAATGAACTCACCACTCATATTCGTGCGCTGGGCGGACGCAGCATTATTCATATCTGCGGAGACATGTCGTCCTCGCGGCGCTTTCTCGGCCAGATTACGGCGGATGCCGTTAGCGTGGACGCTAATGTAAATCTGGTAAAACTGAAAGAGGAATTTCCCGGCCTGGTGGCAATGGGTAATCTCAGTACCTATCTGCTGGAATGGGGGCCTGCGGAAAAAATTGCGCAGATCGCTACAAAACTCGCCGCCGATGGCATTGACATAGTCTCTCCCGCCTGCGGCCTGAGCTGCTCGACCCGGATTAATCATATTCGCGCTATGACCAACGCTGTCAGAAAGGAGGAACCCGCCCATGCCGGTAATTGAGTTTATTCCTTCCGGCCGGAAAGTCGAAGTATCCTCAGGTTCGACTTTACTGGAAGCATCTGTTGCGGCTGGCGTAATGGTTGAATCGCCATGCAGTGGCGCGGGTGTTTGCGGCAAGTGCAAAGTCTGGCTGCCGCACGAATCACGGAGATTGGTCAGGACTGATGACAGTCTGCTGCCGTCTGCTGAAATCGCGCTCGGCTTTGTTCTGGCCTGTCATGCCATCGCCATTGCTGACGTTAAAGTGACGATTCCTGAAAAAGATGACGGCAAAATGAAGATTCTCCATGCCGGAAAGAGCGTGGAATTGCCCTTTATTCCAGCTTTCAGCAAACGTTATGATGCCGATAATAACCATACGGTGGTAAGCAATTTTGAAGGCCGTGAAATCACCGCGGAAACGGGCGACACTACCGCGTTCAACACTGCGTTGGCGATCGATATCGGCACCACGACGCTGGTCGTCAGCCTGATCGACTTGCGTACCGGCAAAGAACTGGCGTCGAAATCAGCGCTTAATCCGCAGGCGCGCCGCGCCGGGGATGTGCTGTCGCGAATCAAAATGGGGTCCGAACCCGAAGGCCTGGCTCTTCTATATGGCGAACTTGCTGCGGAAATAGATCGCCTTACCGGGGAATTAGCCGCCGAAACAGGGATTAGCCGTCAATTCATCTACGAAGCAGTCTACGCCGGTAATACTTGTATGCTGCATCTGGCCGCCAGCGTCAACCCGTATTCGCTGGGTAAGCTGCCGTTTACGCCAGCACTGACCACTCCGTCCGATCTTCCTGCCTCCGGCCTGGGATTGAACCTTAATCGTAAAGCCTCTGTATATTTGCCCCCCGTGGTTTCCGGATTTGTCGGCGCGGACATTACCGCCGGAATATTGGCCACCGGCCTCGACAAATTACCTGGTTCAACCTTGTTTATCGACATTGGCACTAACGGCGAAATGGTACTCAATCGCGATGGCAAGATGCTGGCTACCTCCACCGCCGCCGGTCCGGCTTTCGAGGGAATGAATATTTCCTGCGGTATGCGGGCGCTATCTGGAGCGGTGGAGTTTTTCAAGGTCGGTGACTCCGGAATTATGCTCCGCACCATCGGCAATGAACAGTCTTCCGGACTCTGCGGCAGTGGCCTGATAGACGTTGTCGCCGAACTGGTGGCTGCCGGCGCGATCGACCGCAACGGCAAGCTCGCCCGGCCCGGCAAGGCCGACAATGTTCATCCGTTAATAGTTCCGCATCTGGCGGAAGTGGAAGGCAAACCGGCATTCAAAGTGGCCGACAATGTATTTTTGCTACAGAAAGATATTCGTCAGGTACAACTGGCAAAGGGTGCTGTGCGGGTGGGGGTAGATCTGCTGTTGCGCAACGCCGGAATCGCGCCTGAACAAGTAGATCTGGTGCTGGTGGCCGGATCGTTCGGTTATCATCTGCGTACCGAAAGCCTGATCCGGCTCGGATTGCTGCCCGAATCCTTTGCGGACAAGGTGGAATTTGTCGGAAATACCTCACTTGCCGGCGCAAAACTGCTGTTGACCTGCGCCGAAGCCCGGGAACGGCTGCAACAGGCTGCCTGCGAAGTTACGACCGTCAATCTGGCCGAAACCGCCGATTTTCAACAAGTGTTCGTCAACGCAATGTCTTTTCCTAAAATCTAATTGCAAGGAGTATTACTATGACTGCTAAGAAAACACTTCAGCATTCCTGTTCCGATTGCGCCTCTTTAAACTGCTATCGGCGCGAAAAGGATTTTCCGGATTTCTGCCTGACACAGGCCTCGTTGAAAACCGCAAAAAAAATCACCAGTTCCTATCTCAATGACGGTATTGATGCGAAACTGGCCCGTGCCGCCGCAGAAATTGAAGGCGAATATTACGGTCGCCTTACCAGAGTCGAGGAAATTGTGAAATTTGCCGGGAAGATCGGCGCTAAAAAGATCGGTATCGCCACCTGCATCGGCCTGATGGAGGAAACCAGGATTTTCGTTAAAATACTCAAGGCTGCCGGATTCGAATCCAATGCGATTATCTGCAAAATAGGATCAATTGACAAGACTGAAATCGGCATTCCCGAGGAACTGAAAGTCGCTCCCGGACAACATGAAGCAATCTGCAATCCCGCATTGCAGGCGGAACTGCTCAACCAGTGGGGAGCGGAACTCAACATCGTGGTCGGACTCTGCGTCGGACATGATACGATCTTTATCCGGCATTCGGAAGCGCCGGTCACCTATCTGATCGTCAAAGATCGCGTTCTGGCGCACAATCCGGCCGGCGCGCTATATACTGCGAAATTTTATTACAAGCGGCTGTTAAATCCAAAAACGTTCCCGCAACCGAGGAATCTGTAATGAACAGGGCGGAAGAATTTCTCAATAAAATGCCTGATGAACTGCGGTCAAAAGCGGAGAAACTGATCGTGCTGCTTCAATCCACACAGGGAATCATCATTGCTATGAGTGCAGGCGTTGACAGTACTTTTCTCGCTGCCGCGGCATACGCAGCTCTCGGTAGCAAGGCTATCGCCGTTACCGGTATTTCGCCATCAATCCCGCAACGCGAAGTCAAGGCGGCACAGCATCTGGCCTCAGTAATCGGCATCCGGCATCTCGAAGTAAAAACCTGCGAAAACGACCATCAAAAATATCGCGCCAATGGTTCCGACCGTTGCTTTCACTGCAAAACCGATTTGTTTCAACAGCTATGGAAGCAGGCAAAGGAAATCGGCATTCCCGCTGTAGCCGACGGCAGCAATTCCGACGACCGCAACGACTACAGGCCAGGCCTCCTTGCCGCTGCTGAACAACAGGTGATCAGCCCGCTTGTCGAAGCAGGTTTTACTAAAGCGGACATCCGCGCCGCTGCACAAGCTGCCGGCCTGCCGAATCATGCCAAACCATCCTCTCCATGCTTGTCGTCGCGTTTTCCTTATGGAACAGAAATCACCGAGGCTCGGTTGAAATCGGTGGAAATCGCCGAAGATGCGCTGTTCGAGCTGGGATTCTCCGACTGTCGAGTCCGGACGTATGGCGAGATTGCCGTCATCGAACTCCCTTTGGCGGAATTACCCGTAATACATGTTGCCGGATTCAGGGAAAATATGTTTACGGCCATGAAGGATGCCGGATTCAAGCATGTGGTTGTTGATGCACTGGGACTGCGTTCAGGCAATCTGAATGCAGTACTGAATTATAAAAAGCCAGTATGATCTCAATCCGCCGCGATAACAGTAGCATGATGATATTCTCAATTATTTTTGTTTTATTGACAAAAAGCCTGCTGCAATATTTCTTTTTTTAAACCTTTTCAAATAACAGTTATCGGTAATTTGGGGATTTAAAGGAAAATTCAAAGATTGCTTTTATTTAAATATACTGTATAATTACTATTATGAAGAAAAGCTAGAAGATTGCCATGGTGGCGTCTTTACCCAAAAGTTAAAGGAGAACAAAATGAAAAAAGTGTTAATGGTATGCGTGTTGGGAATGGTATTTGCATTCTGTATGTCCGGATGCAAGTCTTCAGACTGGGATCCATTTGCATATACTAATAAAAACGATTGCTCCTGCTGCGGTAAAAAACTTGCCATCTGCAAATGTCCTAAAGATGAAAATGGTGTCTGTAAATGCAAATGCTGCAAAGACAGCACCTGTAAATGCGAATGCTGCAACAAATATGACATGTGCTCCTGCTGTGGTAAAAAACTTAGCATCTGCAAATGTTCTAAAGACGAAAACGGCATTTGCAAATGCGAATGCTGTAAAAATGCCACCGGCAAATGCAAATGCTGCAACAATGACGATAAATAATCTATCGTAAACCAGTCAAGGGGAAACTTTTTCTTTACCGTGACGGCGTAGCAGAATAAATCTGGAAAAAACAGTCGAGTCTGCATGGCGATGACTTGTAGCAATGCTTCTGTGCTTTTTCAGGATAATAACGTCGAGAGCCGTATTACTTATTGGGAATGATTTCTACCCTGGCAGATTGAAATGCCTTTCCCTTTGCAATTTCCAAAACAGTAAAGGTTTCCGTTCCAGTGCGATAGCGCACGGTCAGATTATTAATAGCCACAACTATCAGATGCCTTCTCCCGGCGGTTGCACGATTTGATCTTCGTCCAGCCGGTTGATGATATTTTCATTAAGCGCCATGACCAGGCGGTCGCGCAGTTCCAAGAAATCTTTTTTCAGGTACAATTCTTTGCGAATGCGGGGGCGCGGAATATCGACGGCAATATCTTCGGTAATACGCCCCGGATTGAGACCCAGCACGATGATCCGGCTGGACAACAGCAGAGCCTCGTCAACGTCATGGGTGACGAATACCACCGTTTTCCTCGCACCGGAATTCTGCTGCCAGAGGGTGAGCAGCAGGTCCTGAAGTTTGGCGCGGGTGATTGCATCCAGGGCACCGAACGGTTCGTCCATTAGCAAAATCGGGGAATTGATAGCAAAGGCGCGGGCAATCGCCGCCCGTTGCCGCATTCCGCCTGATAGCTGTCCGGGTAGTTTGTTGAATACGTCGTCCAGCCCCACCATTTCCAGATAGGAATGTGCAATCTCGCGGTATTCCCCCTTTTTTTTGCCTGGAAACGCCTGATTCAAAACCATGATTACGTTCTCGCCAGCGGTCATCCAGGGGAACAACGAATAATCCTGAAAGACCACTCCGCGGTCAAGGCCCGGGCCGGTGATCGCAGTACCGTTAATGGCGATATTACCGGAGGTTGGTTTGGACAATCCGGCCAACAGCCGCAGTAACGTACTTTTTCCGCAGCCGCTAGGTCCCAGCAGGCAGATGAAATCACCGGCTTGCGCCTTCAGATTGATGTCCTGCAAAATTACCTGAGAGCCATAGGAAAACGAAATATTTGCAATGGTGATGTCGAGCATAATTTACCTTTAAGGCGGGTACTGCCCGCTGGAGACGTTTTGCATCTCTTTCTTTAAATTTTCTATTTTAAATACTGTATACTAATTTCGCCAGCGGAGCAGATGACGTTCCAGGCGTTCGGTACCCCAGGTGATAACCGTCACTACTACACCAATAAACAGAATGCCGACGACAACCCGCTGATAGTCGGCGAAGTCGGAAAAGTTTTTCACATACCAGCCGATACCGGAAGTGGCGCCGATCAATTCTGCCGCCGCCAGCAGCACAAAAGCAAACAACAACCCTAAGTTTGCCCCGGTGCAGATGGACGGCATAGCACCCGGCAGAATGACCTTCCATAGAATCGTGCGCTCCTTCAGGTTCAGCACCCGCGCTGCATCAATCAACCCGTGGGGAATATTGAAAACTCCGTTAATGGTGTTGACGAACAGCGGCCAGAAAGCGCCAACGAAAATAACGAAGATTGAGGCCAGCCGGAAAGTCGGCAATAACGCGATGGCGTAAGGAATATAGACAATCGGCGGAATCGGTCCGAGTACTTTGGCGAACGGGTTCACGGCATGGAACAGCCGTTTGCGCCAGCCGATGACCAATCCCAGCGGAATTGCCGTGAGCAAAGCCAGGGAATAGCCTCCAGCCAATAGAATGATAGAACTCCAGAGGCCTTTAATCATGTCGGGTAACTCACTTAGGAACAGAGCTAAAACCACTTCCGGGGTTGGAAATAACATCTTGTCGAGCAGATTAAATCTGGCAGTCAGCAATTGCCAGGCCAATAGAGTAAGCTGGAGTATTGCCGCGATGTCGCCTGCGGCAGTCCGGTTATCCGGGCAGGAATCAAACCGGGCCCGGAGTATGAAGATAATCTCAATGGCAGCGGCAAGCGTCAGCAGTCGCCATGGCAGAACCGTTCCCGCCGATGGACAGAACAGTACAGCGGCCAGAACGGCAAAAATTATATGCGGAATAAAACGACTATACTTCATACAATTATCTCCTTGATTCATGAGCGAAACGGAAGAGGCTGCGGATGTTATCGAGCGGTACTGCCGGGGGGATGTCGCAACCCGGCATCAGCATATAACCGGGTTCAGTACCGGCCAAAGTCAAAGCTTTACGCGCTTCTTCAGACACCTGTTCCGGCGAGGCGTTTTGCATGACCGCCACCGGGTTAAGGTTGCCGGAAAATGCCATTTTACCGCGCAGCTTTTCCCGGACGTCGGCCAGGCTGACCTTGTAATCGACGGATAGCAGATCGGCACCCGAGCCGGCCAGCAGATCAAGCCGGTTGGTTACATTGCCGCAGATATGTATAACCACTTTCAATCCTTTAGCTTTCAATTGACGGATCGCTTCAGTCAAATACGGCAGGGCAAATTGCGCGAAATGACTCCGCGAAATCAAATCTCCAGAGGCACTGGGTTCGGCGATCGACACCACTTCCGCTCCCGCCCGGTGAAACAATTCCAGATATTCCACCGTCAACCGGGTGGCGAATTCCAGTACGGCATGGACCTCTGCCGGATTTTTGACCATACTCCGCATCACCCGTTCCACGCCGAGCAGGTGTCCGGTCAGCGTGAACGGCCCCCACTGACTGGAACCGACCAGCGCCCTGTCGCCAATGGTTTTCGCCACTAGCCTTGTCGCCTTTACCAGCGTGTCGATCTGGAGGTCGCGGGACAAATTGTCCAGCGGCAAATTAGCCGCGCTGTCGGCCGACTCCAGCAGCGGTCGTTTGACATCAGGCGGGCCTTTGATTCTGAACTTCAGCTCGCCGCCGAGAGCGCTGATGGCGAGGTTATGATATCCCGACCCGACCCAGACGATATCTGACGGTGCAAAGACATTGCTGCCGACTATCAGATCGGCCAATAAATCAGGACGTCCGAACATATCCTGCAACGAATATCCCTGGCGGTTGATTGTCCAGCAGCCGCCGGAGAGCAGCGCAACCGCCGGACGCGTCGTCGGGCACAATTCCAGTGTGGCTAAAGCGATTTCTCTGGCATTCATTCTTCTGATTTCCTTGTTTTTACCGGCCCAGCACAATTGCGCCAAGCAAATCTTCAATTAGCCTCAGTCCGCCGGCATAGCCGGTATAGCCGCGATCCAGCACCGCCCGATTGGCCACGGGAAAACTGACGCTCAGATGAGCAGCTCCTATGGACGCGGCAAAAGTACGGTCGAGCGAACTTCCAATGACTATCGCCGGGCTTAGCGGATCCTGATAATAATTATCTTCCGGGTCGCGAGGATGGCGGCGTTCCAGAAATTCCGGCAACCGGGCGGTATCGGAGTCGAAAACCAGTTCCGGACGAAGTTCTGATTCGATCAAATTGATCGCGGCCTTGACCCGGTACTGTGCCGCAACATCAAGATCTTCAGTGCAGACGGTTAATTCCGGTAACCAGCCGAGGTCGTCGGCCAGGAACCGCGGCAGTGCGGCGGCATAGTTGGCATCGCCGATAATCACGGCGTAACGCTGTAAATCCATATCCGAATAGCAGTCGGACAGTGTGGACACATAGTGATAATATTCATCCTCTGCTTTGTGGATTTGGCTATTAATTTTGTTGCCTGAAATGCCGAGAGCATGACCAACCGTCTTGAGAAATTCAGCAGAGGCAGCGGGACCAATCGGTAACGGCAGGCTTAACCACGGAATACCATGTACTTCTTCATAAGCACGGGCAGCCAGAATGCCATAGGCACCGGAAACTACGATATTCAATTCTGCCGCAGACGAATTGGCGATCTCAGCCATGGTATCTTCATGTGAGAAATAGGCATTCACTTCCAAGCCGAGCGACTGTAAAAGTTGCTTAACTCCGACAATATTGCCGCGCCAGAAAACATCCCAGTTGGGAACAATTCCGAGCAGATTGACTTTCCCTTTGTGCTTTTCAATGCCTTTTTTGACGAATTGCCGGGCAATCGCTTCAAGCACCAGATCGTAACCGAGCTGGGTATTGCCTTTGAACCCGGATGTTGCCGCCACAATAAGCGGTTTGCCGGAATCGATGAATTCAGATGCGACGGCTTTGACATCGTCGCCGATCATGGCCGGAACGCAGCCGGAAGCGATTACATAAAGATCGCCATCGAGAACTTTGAACGTATGTTCAATTTGTTCGCGCAACCGCTGGTCACCGCCGAAGACGACTTCGCGTTCCTGGATATTGGAGCATGCCACGCTCAGGGAGCCACAATACCCTCCCACCTGGAGACCGCCGCCACCAAGCTGTGTCCAGGCGGCGTTCCCCGCGCAACCGGGGGCCGCATGCAGAATCGGAATCCCGCGTGGCAATGCGGTAATAGTGGTCATAGCTCCGGCCAGCGCGCAACTGCCGCGCGGCCGTTCGATAAATGCTCTTGATGATGAATTCTCACTCATGGATATTTTATTCCTCTTGTTCCGGAGCGGTCTTGATAAATTTAAAAGCGTCTTCCGCATACCACGAATCAAAGTATGGAAGTTTGGCATGGACAGAGAGCGTCCGATGAAAGTTCGGGTTGCGCAGGTGGCGGTAAAGCCGGCGGGCCAACTCAAAAACACCTTTGTAGCCAACGTAGTTGAGCCCGATATTGTATATGGTATGGGTAGGAATGCCTAGTTTGCTTGCGGTCGAATTGCCGACCAGGTGTCCCATGAACAAATCTGGTTTCAATTTTTTCAACAGGTTGGCTTCTTCAAAAGGCTGGCAGTTGGCGATATTCAAGGTGAAATCCTTGCTATGAGCAACCAATTTGGAGTATTCCACTTCGGCAAATTCATCGTGATGGAATGGCCGCAATGCCGCAATTTCGAAACCCAGTTCGACCAGCAGGTTTGCTGTCGCCAGCGTCCGGTATTCACCGGCGCTGAGAAAAATGCGTTTGCCTTTGAAGAACGGCAGAAACGGCTCCAGCGCTTTACGCAAAACGCGCTCTTCATGTTTAATAATTATATCGACTTCATGTTCCTTGCCGACGGCCTTGCCGATTTCCCGCAGCCAGACGCCGGTATTTTCGATCCCGATCGGCATGTGCCGCAGTACATAGGGGATGTTGTATTTTTCCTGCAAATGGGTCAGCAGATAGTCGTCATGGGTCGGGCAGGTACTGATTGACAATGCCGCCCGCGTCACCTTCCAGATATCCTGCGGTTTGGCAAATACGGGAAAGATGTTTACTTTCAGTCCGAACATCTTCAGTAAACGTTCCAACTCCGCCTCGTCAATGCGTCCCATCGAAGAAACATTGAGCAGATTGACAGACATCGAGCGTTCTTCGCCGGTAAGTTCCGGCGCATCGTCCGGCTTCTCGAACAGATGGCGTCCGAACGCATGATAGTAGGCATCGTAGGCGGTGGCCCATATTTTGGTCTTGAACCCTTCGCAATGAACCGGTAATACTTTGGCCTTCACCCGTTCCTGGACATTGGCGATAACGGCTTCGACATCGTCGCCGGTAATGCCTGGAATGCAACCGGAAACCACGATAATCGTGGATGGGTGCCGGGTTGCATCAATCTCTTCAATCGCCCGCGCCAGTTTGGCTTCGCCGCCGGTTATGACGTCCACTTCGTTCATGGCGGTGGACATCCAGGAGGCATCGCCGGGTTTGCCCCAGCGCGCATTTGCGCCCGAACGGACATTGCAGGCCACGGCATGCATTGAGGAACCGCAACCTACTGCGCCGTGCAGTAGTACAGCGGTATCCGGCAGCGTGCCGATAGTGCCTAGCGCAGGCAGGAGCAGGCAGATTGAGCCTTGCGAAAATCCCCGTTCGTTACGTTCCATACACGGACGAAAACCGTCCTTGCGTTTACCGTCGCAGCCGAAACTGCCGGCAAATTGGCAAACGTTGCCGCCATATGCGATTCCCGCCTTGAGGCGTGATTCGCGCCTGGGCGCTACAGTCTGTTTAAAATAGTCGTTGCTCATGATAAATATATTCCTTAATTTTAGGATTAACCGTGCGAAAATTCTACGCCGCCGGGCCCGCCGCCATAGAGCCAATTGGCATGTTCGGATATACCGGGAACGCCGCAGGCGTCGGCACGGCATCGGGCGCAGTTGGTCATGACTTCCAGATGCTCCGCTGCGGCTGCCCGGGCGGCTGCCTGCTCCTTTGCCGTCGGCGCAGGAAAAGCAGACATCCATCCCTGGGGAATCAGCGGAATGATGTTCATTCGCTGTGCGCCCCATGCAGCCGCCTTGGCGGCGACCGTTCCGACGTGAGTATCATTAATGCCGGGAACCAGCACCATATTCACTTTCACTTTAATGCCTGCTTCAACCGCCAGCCGGATACCCTGTTCCTGACGCTTTATCAATAATGTCGCTCCTTCGTCGCCGGGATAAAAAACTCCGTCAAGCAGAATTCCTCCACAGATTTGCGTGAGAATCGCCGGAGCGACCGCATTAATTGTTACCGTAATAAAGCCGATGCCGCTTTCCGTCAGGTCATGGACCCGGTCCTGCAACATCAGTCCGTTAGTGCTCAAGCACATCAGCAGATCTGGAAAATTGTCCCGCACCAGCCGGAATGCTTCCAATGCATGTGGGCTGGCCAGCGCATCGCCCGGCCCGGCCACTCCCACTACCGCCAGTTCCGGACAGATAATCCGGGCCCGCCGCACGGTGGCTACCACACGGTCAACCGGCAGGATGCTCCGGCTGAGACCGGGTCCGGAACCGTTGCCGGCATCCAGGCCGCGACGGCAGAACCGGCATCGGATATTGCAATCCGGACTGACCGGCAGATGAAGCCGTCCCGCCGCCGCCCGGCAATTGCCGGAGAAGCAAGGGTGAGACGACCGGCTTTCAGCAGTCTTGTTAATGGTTAATTCTTCCGTTTTTTCCATATTGGAAAAATTCCTAAATTGCGGCTGCGGGAGGACGAATCTCGCCGTTTTCCAGCGCGAATAGTTCTTTAGCCCAGGCCGAAGCCCATTCTCTAAGTTCTTTTTCATCCAGCGGAACCGGGGTAATCAGGTCTTCCTTGGTTACCACCCGTTCAGCCAGGGTACGATAAATTTTGGACTGCTCGGAATCGGGAGCAGCCTCGATCACGGTTTTGCCCTGCAATTCGCTTTGGGTCACGGTAATGCTGCGCGGCACATGAGCCACCACTTCTGTTTTGGTCTTGGCCGCAAAGTCGTTGATAATCTGCGCCGTATAGGAAGCGTTGATGGAATTGCCGATTATACCCCCGAGCAAGGCACCGCCGGTATTAGAGTATTTTTTAATGCCCTTGAACAGGTTGTTGGCCGCGTAAATTGCCATGAAATCGGCGCTGGAAACCGTAAAAACGCGGTCAGCTATTCCTTCACGGATTGGCATGGCGAAGCCACCGCAGACGACGTCGCCGAGGACATCGAATATCACCACGTCAAGCTTCAGATCTTCGAACACATGGAGTTGTTTAAGAATTTCTACCGCGCTGATGATGCCGCGTCCGGCACAGCCCACGCCAGGAGCAGGACCTCCCGCCTCGACGCAATAGACGCCGCCGAAACCTTGATGAACGATCTCTTCCACCTTGACTTTGGCGTTTTCACGGAGGGTGTCCAGCACGGTTGGGATGTACTGACCGCCCCGCAGGGTGTTGGTCGAATCGCTTTTGGGGTCGCAACCCACCTGCATGACTTTGTAACCGGCCACGGCCAACGCCGCGCTGATGTTCGAGGTGGTGGTCGATTTGCCAATACCGCCTTTACCGTAGATCGCAATTTGTTTAATCTTACCGCTCATTTTTTGTTTTTCCCGGCGGACGCGGCTAGTGTCGTCGTCTGCCGGAATTTCCTTCACTTTGTTTGGATCAGTTAGTTTTGATATGTAGTTCCGGTTCGCCATTACGGAATTCTTTTTCCAGGCTGCGCCAGAGTTCTTCCTGCGGATCGCGTTTGATCAGTTTTGCCAGCGCCTCAGCATAAATACCGGTATTAATTCTGGCGTCGATATTCTCGTCGGATTTGATGTAATTAGCATCTTTCATGAAACCCCAGAACTGGACTACCGACTTCTTGAACGGGTCGGGACTTACCTGCAAATGTCCGCCGTAAAGATCCTCTCTGATCACATCTTTATCAATAGGAATGTACTTGGCGACAATATTCACCGTTTCATCCCGGTCATTAAGATAGAAACGGTAGGCGTCCAGCAGTCCAAGGAGGAATTTTTCAAATTTCTCCGGATTGACCTTCACTTCCGAGGACAGCGCAGTTTGGCGGCAGCAAGTGTGTCCCTTGAGTAATTCACCGGAATACTTGACAATTTTTAGTCCTTGTTTCTCTGCAAGGGTGTAGAAGGGTATCCACAAGATGCCTGCGTCCAGCGAACCTTTCTTAAGCGCTTCCAGCACTACCGCCGGAGAGTCGAATTCCTTGAAAGTGACATCTTTGCGCCAATCTACTCCAGACTCATGCAATGCGGCGCGGAACACGATGTCGCCGGTGGCCAGCCTGACCACTCCGATGGTTGCGCCTTTGAGATTTTTCAAGTCTTTGAACCTGTCCGCGTTTTCAGGCTTGGTAACCAGAGCGGCACCTTCTCCGCCACCACCGCCGAAGATGGTGAAATCAGCGCCTTTGGCAATAAACGCCAGCGGCGCTGCCGTGCCGAAGAACCCGACATCCAGTTTACCCGCCTTTACCGCCGCCAGACCTTCAGCAGAGTTGGTGAAGCGAAATAGTTCCACGTCTGTGCCATTCTGCTGGAAAAAGTTTTTCTCTTTGGCAATAAAGTAGAGAACCTGTTCAGCGGATGGCAGATATCCTGCTCGAATTTTAACCGCTTCCGCCGCATTGCCATTCCAGCCGAGGAGACCGAACGCGGCAACCGCTGCCCCAAAAATTTTAGGCCATTTGTTCATTTGTCATTCCTTATTCGTTTTGTTTTTTGTAGAACTCATTCATTTCCAGATAGGTCTTGTCGTTAGGATAGCGAGCCAGTACCTCGTCCAGCGCCTGACGATAGACTTGGGTGTCAATGTGTTTTTCCACCGGATAATCATTGGCAACATAACCGATTTCACGCATTTGGCGCCAGAAATCGAGCGTCCCTTTCTTCAACGGGTCTGGGTTGGACTGAAAAGTTTTGTTTGTGTAGGTGTCAGCTCTGATGATATCCTCGTCGATCTTCAGTGCTTTGGTGAAAATCTTGACCGTTTCGTCCGGATTCTCACGATAGAATTTGTAGGCGCGGATTTCCGCGATCAGGAAACGCTTGTAAGCATCCTTGCGGGCGTTGAAATCCTTGGTATTGGCATCGAGTCTGCAGCATGTATAGTCGGGGCAGAAGTCGGCAATATAGTTGGACACTTTCAGGCCTCCGTATTTTACGGCCAGCGAAAAATGCGGAGAAAATACAATTCCGGCATCCACCGAGCCTTTTTTGACTGCTTCGACTACCGCTCCGACTCCGGGCAGTTCAACAATGGTGACATCCTTCCGCCAATCAATGCCGGCCCGTTGCAGAGCGCCGCGAAAGATAACGTCGCCGGTGGTTAGCTTGGCAGATCCGATCCGTTTGCCTTTGAAGTTTTCCAGATTTTTGAATTTTTCAGCGTTTTCCGGTTTGGTGATGATCGCCTGTCCGCCGATCATCATACCGCCGAAGATGGTGAAATCAGCTCCTTTGGAAATGAATAGCAGCGGCGCGGCCGTGCCGAACGTGCCGACATCCAGTTTATCTGCTTTGAGTGCAGTCAAACCTTCCGCAGTGGTGCTGAACTGGAACAGTTCGACTTCAATCCCTTCATCCTTGAAGAATCCTTTTTCTTTAGCCAGGAAATGAAGGCCGTGCGCAGGTTCGGCTATATACCCGACCCGGAATTTGTCCAACGGTTTACTGTCTTCAGTGGCAGCTACGGCAGCCACTGCCGCCAACGATAACGCCCCCGTAATAATGCTCTTCCAATTCATCTTCATGTTAGTGTTTCTCCTTATTGTTTTTGGTTATTAACGTTTATCAAAATATTTGGTGAAATAATCGCCGCCAGCCTGGACCGCCTGGACCAGAATGATTAAGGCGATAACCGTGATGATCATAATATCGGTTTGGTAACGGTAGTAGCCGAACCGGATGGCCAGGTCGCCAACGCCGCCGCCGCCGACAATTCCCGCCATCGCCGAATATCCGATCAGGCTGATTGCCGTAATCGTAAATCCGCTGATAAGCCCTGGCAATGCTTCCGGCAGCAAAACGTGGCGGATGATGAAAAGCGGGGTCGCTCCCATCGAGATCGCCGCCTCGATTGTTCCTAAATCCACCTCACGCAACGATGCTTCGACCAGCCGGGCGTAAAACGCCACTGCCGCCACTGACAACGGCACCGCCGCCGCCACCGAGCCGATCGTGGTTCCCGCCACCAGTTTGGTAAACGGAAGCAGAATCACCAGCAGAATAACGAATGGAATCGAACGGATAACATTTACTATCAGTCCGCTGATGAAATTCAACCACCGATTCTGGAAAAATAACCGGTGGACCGAGAGGAACAGGAACAGTCCCAGCGGGATTCCCACCACAATCGCCAGCGTCAGCGAAATGCTGACCATCTGAAACGTCTCGTAAAAGGCTTTGCCCATGTATTGGGAAATATCAGAAAACCAGTTAGTTGACATGAAGCACCTCCGTATGCGCAGTATTTGCCGCGATATAACTTATTGACTTGGTGACCTCAAACTCGCCGCCAGCCACATCGACCACGAAAATCCCGATCGGTTTCCCCCCGATATATTCTATTTTGCCGTGCAGAATATTTATATTTACATTAAAAAAACGGGCGGCTTCCGACAATACCGGTTCGACCGCTTTATTTCCCCTGTAAATAACCTTCATCAGCGTACCGGCGTGCTTTTTGAACAGCTCCTCCGGCAAGTCGAAATTCAGCGTGTATTTTATCATTTCACGAGTTACCGCATGGACCGGCGCCGAAAAAATATTATACACGTCATCCAATTCCACCAATTTACCCTGGTTCATCACTGCCACCCGGTCGCAGACGCTTTTTACCACATCCATCTCGTGTGAAATGATCACCACGGTAATCCCGAACTTCAGGTTAATGCTCTTTAACAGATCAAGGATCGACCTGGTCGTCTCCAAATCCAGTGCGGAAGTCGGCTCATCGCAGAGCAGAATCTGCTGACTGTTGGCCAGTGCCCGGGCAATCCCGACACGTTGTTTTTGACCGCCACTCAATTGGGCAGGGTAGGAATCCCGCTTGTCCTGGAGCCCGACTAAGGTCAGCAATTCCGTTACTCTGGCAGTGATTTCCAACTCCGGCCGCCGTGCGATTTTCATCGCCAGCGAGATATTCTGGAAGACTGTTTTATTGCGCACCAAATTGAAATGTTGAAAAATCATCCCGATCTTGAGCCGCGCTTTCCGCAACGCTTCGCCGCGAAATCCAGTGATGTCATCGCCATCGACAACGACCCGCCCGGAAGTTGGTCGCTCCAGCAGATTGATTGTCCGCAGCAGGGTGCTTTTGCCGGCGCCGCTCGCGCCGACAATGCCGAATACTTCGCCCCGCTTGATCTGAAGAGATACTGTATCAACAGCCCGGAACGTTTTGACTCCATCGAATTCAACCACTATGTCTTCCAGAAATATCATTATAAATGCCTTGTCCTACTGCTTGATGTCCCATTTAGTGAGATACCATTGCGGCTTCTGAAATTCCTTGAAGTTATTTGCCGGATTTTCAACGACATCTTTGAATGCATCGGATGCAACAATTTCTTCAATGTCTTTGACAAATTCGCGTTCATTGTCTTCGGTACGGACCGCCACTACGATTTTATAGGGTTCGGTCAGTTGCTCAAGCGCGATCGCCGAGGAGAGTTTGAGTCCGGAAGCGATGGCATAGTTGCCGCTGATTACTGCAATATCGACGCTGTCCAGAGTACGCGGAATCTGCGCTGCATCCACCGGGGTGAATTTCAGATTTTTAGGATTGTCTGCGATGTCGCGTTCCGATGCTTTGGCCGGATCAATGTCCGGTTTGATTGTAATCAAACCGATCTTGGCCAGAAACCGCAGCGCCCTGGCTAGATTGGTCGGATCGTTGGGCAGTGTCAGCACGGAGCCATCCTTGATGTCGGCCAAACTTTTGATTTTATTGGAAAACAGTCCAAGACCGGCTGTCGGGATGCTGATACGGGGCGAAAGTTTCAAACCTCTGTCTGTCGAAAATTTCGCCAGATAGATCGAATGCTGGAAAACATTCACATCAATATCTTTTCCCGCCAGCGCCAGATTCGGCGTCACCCAGTCGCTGAATTCCTTGACATCGACTTTGTAGCCTTTTTTCTCCAATCCCGGTTTGACCGCTTTGCTGACCAGATCTCCATAAGGTCCCGGAGCCACGCCCACAATCAGGCTGGAGCGTTCCTTGTCCACGGCCATTACCGCCGGCGCAAATACTGTTGCCGCCAGCACTCCTGAAACTGCATACGTGAAAAACTTATTCATTTCTTACCTCTTTTATTTTTGATGGTGTTAATGCCTTGCGGGATTTATTCCCGCCATTGTATCTAAAACTTTCAATTTTATCAAATCATCTTTTTTGAATAACATTCAAAATAAACATGTCATTATACAACAACACTCGCAGAGTTTATTCATGACTTACTCCTTTTTTGACTGGGTGAAAAAATCATTCGGAACCGAACTTCTCTACGGGTTCAAATCTTGAAATAGAACTGTGGAGAGATAACGTTCGCCGGAATCTGGCAGGATAACGACGATATTTTTGCCGGCAAATTCATCAAGCTTTGCCAGTCTGACCGCCGCCGCCAGCGCCGCGCCGCTGGAGATGCCGACCACAATCCCTTCGTCTTTTGTCAAGCGTCTGGCGAATTCGATTGCTTCGGCATCCTCAACTGTTTCTACGCGGTCCACCAGCGACAAGTCAAGCACGTCGGGAATGAATCCTGCTCCGATCCCCTGTATTTTATGTGGCCCGGGTTTCAGCTCCAGTCCTTTTAGTTTTTGTGTAAGCACAGGACTGGCGGCGGGTTCGACGCCTACGGAAATGATCGGTTTATCCTTGGTTTTCTTGATGAATCTGGAAACTCCGGTAATTGTTCCGCCGGTACCGATGCCGGATACTAACACGTCTATGCCGCCGTCGGTATCTTCCCATATTTCCGGACCGGTGGTTTTCTCATGAATTTCCGGATTGGCCGGATTTTTGAACTGCTGCGGCAGAAAATACCGTTCCGGTTCCGACGCGGCGATCTCTTCGGCGCGCCGGACTGCGCCTTTCATTCCTTCTGTACCGGGAGTAAGAATAAGATTGGCCCCGAATGCGGCAAGCATTTTGCGCCGTTCAATGCTCATCGTTTCCGGCATGGTGAGAGTCAGTTTATAGCCACGGGAAGCCGCCACAAACGCCAGCGCTATGCCTGTGTTGCCGCTGGTTGGCTCAATAATCTCCACTCCCGGCTTTAACACGCCGCGCTTTTCCGCGTCCCAGATCAGGTTCGCTCCGATACGGCATTTCACCGAATACGACGGATTGCGGCCTTCGACTTTAACTAGAATGTTGGCTTTCAAGCCTTGCGTGATTCTTCTCAGTTTGACCAACGGAGAGTGCCCGATTGTGAGACTGTTGTCTTCATAAATCTTTGCCATTTTACAAAACTCCTTTTGTTTTTATCAATGTTTATTTTATTAATAAACATTGATTATCATACTATTATTTTTGCAAAAGTCAATATATAAGCAATAAAAAATCAATAAATTATTTAAAAAGCGCTTAGATGAAGATGTATTATTTGCTGTTGTATATAGAAGCGATAAACATTATATCTAAAATAAGGTCTCCTCGTGGGGGTTAACAAATGCCAGGATGGAGCCGGTTCAGATGTTAAAATCCTGCCTAGCGGGTTTCGATGACTGATAGTCAAGTCTGCTGACTGCGGCTCCAGTGTCCGGCGGGGCATGATATCATGCGCTGACTGCAAGGCGAATATCCGTGCATGGTATTGTGCGGCTTGATAGGTTCGATCAGTCTAATCCATCATTAGAAATGGCATTTTCTCTGTCGGCGTCATGGAAGCGCACGGACTCAAGTACAGGGCTATTCAATGCTAATTGAATTACACCTGAAAATATTGCAAAATGCGAAGCTTTGTGTTAGGCATTGTGAGATATAAATTATCAATGCATAGTTATGCTCAAAGAACTTGGATTTTTTGGAAAATCTGAAGCATAACGGGTGCTGTAAAAATGCTAGCATTGAACAGACATGTCCTCAAGTATCCGAAAAAAACATGGATGGTCTTACAGGCAGACGGCTGCCTGCGGACATTTTGGACGCGACATATTCCCATGGGAGCAGGCCGATATGATTAAGGAGATCAAAGCCGCCGCCGCTAAATTTATCAAAAAATCAAAATATATCCACAGTTTTAAATAGCAATAATGCAGTAGGGGTGAACAAGTTTCAGCAGCGGCAAAGCGCTTGAAAAATTCATCCTCTGAATAAACTTTAATGGTGGTTGCATAAAATGAGCGCTTATTCGCAATATTCATATTCACGCGACAGTCGGATGCTGATCGGGTCGTTCTCATGATTTTAAGCCGTCATCGGCTTGTATTGTGATTATTCTGCTTCCCTCATATAAAATTTTTTTGCATTTTTTTTTGTTTTTAATGTTTATTTGTTCAATAAAGATGATATAATATATTCCGTAGCTCAAATAATAGAATTAGAATACATAAAATAACTAATGTTTATAAAGACAGTAGGAATTGGTGATGGTAAGAAAAACTTTTAACTGGAGGGTTGATTATTAAATAATAAATAATCTACAAACAACGACGGGGACGTTGCATTCGAACTTTGAATTCTGAACCAGCATCCGTTATAAAAATTAACAAGAAGCAATAAACATAGGGGGAGCATATCATGTGTTGCAGAATATTAAAACTTAAAAGTATTGTTGCAATTAATCTATAATTTGTCAACAGGATATGAATGCTGATAAAAAAGATGATTGCAGGACTAATAAAGTTAAAAACAGTTAAAGCAATTAATATCATGTTAAGTGCATGATAAGAGAAACAACAAGGAACATAATATTATGAATAAAAGAAAAGGATTATTTCTGGCGGTCGGCTTGATTCTGGCGGCCGCCCAGTTCAGCACTGCTTATGCTGAGAAAGTGAGAAAACTGGAGTTACTGCAGGACGATGCGCAGGAAGTTTTCGTATCCAAAGTGTACACATTGCAGTACGTCAAAGCTGTGGATATAACTCCGTTTGTTCAAGGCGCTGTAAAGCGTTATAACACCAACTCTACAGTTGAGCGTTTGAACTATGTTGACGGCAAAAAACAGCTTCTGCTGGTCAGTACGCCTCCGGCAATGCTGGTGCATGTGGACGAGATGATCAAGAACCTGGACCGGCCCGGTGGCGAACCCGATGCGTCAGGATCAATTATTGACGGCACCGGTATTTTTCGCTACGCCTATCTGCCGAAACATCGTTCGACAGCCACCATGGTGGCGGCGTTGAATGCCGCGGTAAAAGACAACAGCGGTTATGTCTGGCGCGATGCGACATCCAATCTGATTTACTGGAAAGATACTCCGGCAGTCGGCCAGGTCATTTTAGCATGGGCTAAAGCCTTTGACCGTCCGTCGCCGCAAGTAGAACTTCAGTTCAAGGTTTATGAAGTGAGAAGCAGTGTTCTGGACGATATCGGCGTGGATTATCTGGCATGGAAAAACGGACCGGGTTTGAATATCTTTCAGGCCGGGCTTGAATCCGTAAATTTCCAGACGGTCGAGAATTTTCTGTCCAATGCGAACCAGTTCTCTTCGTTTTCCTATGGCGGGTTCTTTACGGCGCCGCAGTTCGACCTGAGTTTTGTCCGGGTGCTGTCGCAAAGCGGCCTGGCCAAGGTCGCATCGGCCGGCAGCCTGACAGTGGTCAACAACTACGTCAATACTTATAACGTCAAGGTGTCTCCGCAGTTCCAGAACATCGAAAAGGACGTTAACGATAGAAGCGCCGTAGTTATTGGCAGCAATGCCGAGTTTGCGCTCACAGTAAGCAAACCGACCATCTGCTTTACGTCGACTGGTGAAAAAAATCAGATTTATAAGGGTGATGCATTCGATCAGACGACGTATAAAAGCCTGACCGGTACTATCCAGCTTGGATATACTTTGAGTATCAACAACGTGGTTGAGCGCAACAACCGCGGCACGGAATTGACGGAAAGCAGCGCCATTG
>JBAWXM010000005.1:0-42513 GCA_037144075.1 Lentisphaerota bacterium
GCTGCGTTCGGGACGCAGAAGTCGGAGGTTCAAATCCTCTCGCTCCGACCATTTTTCCCCTCAATTTTTCTCTAAAATCTCCGCCCTGTGGCGATTTTGTATGTAATCATGTATGTAAGCAATCCCTGCCCCCTGTTCCTGTGATTTCACTTTTTGCACTGTGTGAAATTGTTTCTCCGCTAACTCCCGCACAGTCCCGGTCTCACTTTACACAGAAAAGTGCAAAGAAAGGAGGCGGGGGTGAGTGCGTTTTCTTTAGCAGGGTCTTTTTGAGGCTTTTGACGGCTTGAGCCGCCTATTGTGTGCCCTTGCCCTGGGCTTTCGTCGCATCCGAGGCAGCTTGCCCTTGTTATGCCCGTTTTCTATAATCTTTGATAGACTGCTTAAGCCGTCTATTATGGGCATTGAGCCTTGATTTTGTTTGTCTTGAGGTTAGATTAATGATTGTCGTGTAATCGCATGACCGCCGTTACGATGGGACTACCAATCCCTGGCGCTGAGTTGGGGTTGAAGATCGTAACGGATAGCTGGTACCAGGTGGTGCTGGCCAGTGACAAGGCGATTACCTTTCGTTACGATCTTCTTATATGCACTAGATGCCTGAGAAGATCGACCGGTCTCCTCATGGCATCGACTTTTTAAACTACTTCATTTAAGCAATTTATCAACTGCCTCAATACGCATACCCAGCCATCTCATCACGTTCACGCATTGACTATTGCCGCATGCTCTATACCTTGGGCCGTCAGGACAATCCTCTGCAGCTTTCTTTTTCCAGGGGATTCTGGTATGATTGTCAGGAAAGCCCATTAAACGCTCACATTCAATAGGTGTAAGCCTTCTGACTGAAGCCTTATATGAAATGGCATGGCTTGCCTGGCTGCGCAATGTCAGCGCCAGATTATTGGCGAAGTCCCTGGCTGCATCATTCTTTACAAAGCAGCATACGCCATGTGGAGACGCCGTTGTCAAGGTGTATTCCAGTTCTTCCTGAACGCCGATGCCATTGCCGCCGTTGTGTGCTTTGCGGTTAATTACATTTTCCGCGATGCCGTAAGAAGACATGCAAAGCATGCCTGTCTGGTTCCGGACGGCTCCGTCTTTGCACCCGGTGTCCAGGGTGCAGCTTACTTCCGTTTTATGACCGCCTCCAGGGCTGACTTCAAATCCGCAGGCAGTTCCCTGCCGCGTTTTTCTGAACGGTGGATGATTCCCAGACAGGCTCTCTTTGTCAAAAAGTACCGTTGCGGGATATCGCCAGTCGCCAGTATATCCGATAATGAACAGACGGCGTCTACGTTGGGGAATTGCCATTGGAAAGCCGTCCACTCTGACGAACTGAGCGTCAAGCACTCTCCAAGCCAAACCGAATCCGCCCGGCGCCGGCGTGATGATCCCGGAGTTTCGCCACTGTCTGACGACTTCGCCATTTTTCTTTTTTCGGACGATTGGGACTTCGACTCTCCATCCGGCCAGAATTGAGAGAAAGTCGGCAAAATCGCGTCCTTTGTTGCTTGATAATACGCCGGGCACGTTTTCCCATAGCAACCATCGAATTTTAGATTCGAAAGCGAGCCTGGCAAACTCGCAAGCGAGATTACCTCGTTCATCCGCAAGCCCGGCGCGATGGCCGGCGACACTGAAAGACTGGCAGGGTGTGCCGCCAGTGAGCAAATCGATCTTTTTTGCATAATCACTTCCATTGATTTTTGTAAAATCTCCCAGATTCGGGATTTTAGGCCAGCGCGCCGCCAATACTGCCGATGGGAACGGCTCAATTTCGCTGAAAAATTTGCATTTCCAGCCAAGCGGTTCCCAGGCTAATGTGGCGGCGTCAACTCCGGAGCAGACGCTGCCATATTTCATGCTGCAGGCTCCTGATAATTCCAGGTCAGGCACTCGGTTTTGCGCTTGCCGGCATTGCTTTTGCCGGACACGGCCAGCGGTTTGTCGAAGTCGCGGATCCGGATGCCTGGACGCTTCCGGATCTGGTCCAGTTCCGGGCATGGGTAGCTTGACAGCAGCCAGCGTCCTTGCAGCTTAGGCAGCAGCTTCAGCAGGTCATAGAAGACATCGCGCCCGGCTTTATAGTGGCCGCAGTCGCTGTTTGCGTAAGGCGGATCGAAGTAAAAGAAGGTCTCCGGAGAGTCAAAACGCTTGATTACGTCCAGGGCGTCACGGCAGAATATCTGCGTGTAGCGGAGACGCTCGGCGTATTCCTCGGTGAAGTTCTTGACCCTGTTAGCAGTTCCCCTGGCAAGTTTATCCTTGGCAAATGCGAAACCGCCGAAGATTGAATGCGAAAAACAGAGCTGCGCCTGGGCCCAGAAAGCCCACGCCCTGGTGACCAAGTCATGCCCTTCAGGATTTTTGAGGATATCTTTCGATTCCTTGTAGCTGGTCTCGGAGTGAAGTGTTGCCTGGACACGCTTATTCAGCGCCGGGAAATCATCCTTCAGCACACGATAGAAGTTGACGGCCATGTCGAGATTGTCATTGATTACCTCGACATCGGACTTTGGTTTTCCGAAGAACACTGCGCCTCCGCCGAAAAATGGCTCGGCATAGATGCGGTGGTCTCCGGGGATCAGCGGCAGAATATGCTTCAGCATATTTGTTTTGCCTCCGTAGTAGACGATTGGCGTCTTCATACGGCCCCCTTTCTTTAGTTGTTATGGGTGTTATCCTTCATCTCCTCCTATGGAGTTGTCGGTTATTGTGAATGCATCGAGCTTGGTTTTGAGCTCCTCGGAAACTGCTGTCTGCGCGCTGATGGCGGAGCCCTGGTCTGGCCCTGGACTGCCGTTATGCGTGTGACTGGCCAGCGTATTAAGCGCGGAAATTACCGCAGCCATAAACCAGGAGAGCAGCATTAAGCTGTTGTCTGCCTGGTTCCCGATCCAGATCTGCGGCGAGGTTACGGAGTAGTTTACAGACGCGGCAGTACTGCACTTTTGAGCAGTATCGGCGATATCGGCATTTGTCGTGCGTTTCCAGTTGCCGGCGCGATCGACTTCCTGAAAACTGTCAGCCGACTGCTGCCAGCGCATAGCCTGGTCATCAATTGCCGGCAGTTCTATATTATAAGGTAATACAGAACGAATAAACGGCTTGCTCTGCATGCCATATGCGAATGCAAGTTCCACGACTGTGCCAGGCTGCGGCAAGCAGGCAAATCCGCGCCCTGGCGCCGCGGCCTGCATGGCGACCGGCACATCACGGATCACCGGCATTTTTTCGTCTATCTGACCATTCGGCAGCAGCAGCCGCACGTCGACGGCATAGCGCGGCCGGTTCTCCACGCATTTTTCGCCACCTGCAGGTGGATCCGTGACAGACACCACTGCGGCCAATAATGGCAAATGTGTGCCGCTGGACAGTTCCGGCCAGATGCGTTCTACGATGTTTTTTATCATGTTTTTAATCATGCTTCGAACCCTAATCTCATCGAATCCGCGTTAATGGTTACTAAATCAAGCGTCACAATATCGCCGTTGCCGATCCGGAGGCGTCGCCCAGGGCGGAAACCCGGCACAATCGGGCAACTGGCGCCGCTGGCTGACAGATTGGTGAAAAACTCTGCCGGCAATGATAATATTTTCTGATAGATTTTCGCGCCGGCGCGGCTTCCCAGGTAAATGGATCCATCCGGCTGACACTGCCACACGAAATCATCAATGTCAAGCTGCCAGGAAAGCAGATTCAACGCCTCCATGCCAGTGCCGATATTGATGAAATGCGGCATGGACACCGTGTTCCAATCAGCCTTTTCCAGGCTGAAGGCCAGCCCGGTTTTGGCTGATATATCGGCCAGTACATCCGAAATAATGACATTACGGAAAGACAACGGCCAGCGGCCGGCCAGTACTGCCGCGGTTTCCCTGAACATCAGGCGCTGCTGCTTGGCGTCAATCTGCCTACAGTTATCAATATATCCGGTCGCGAAAACTTCATATTGATTGTTGACGCCGATCGACAGTTGCGCCATTCCGGCGAGCTGCTTCTCGCTTTGAACAGCGAAAATGCCGCGCCCTGGAGTACTTTGCTCCAGCGTCAGGCTGTCTGACACAATTTTGTACCGGGTCCCGGCAACAGTCAATATTTTATCGCACTTCATCTAATGCTCTTTCCCCGGCTTTGCCGGGCCGGGCTTGCCCGGGATTTCGCCCTCCGTCGGACGGAGCGCATTTCATTGCTTGGCGGCCTCGATGACTTTGGCGTGATCCACGCTGCCAACCTTGACTTCGCCGTCTGCCGGTTTGGTCTCCGGCGTGGCTTTCGCCTGGGCGCGTTCTTCCTTCTTGGCGGACGGGCTTTTGTATTCCTGGAGTTCAAAGGAGACATCGTAACACTGGAGGCCATCGTTTTCCTTGGATGTCAGGCTACCGACGAAAAATACCTGTCGGATCTTGCGGACTTCGCACTGATCATCTGAGATGGTGTAGACAACCGGATCCAGTTTGTCGTCAAGCGCGGCAGCAGCTTCATCCAGCCGCGTCAGGTCGGCGCCATTCTCTTTTTCGATCATCAGCGACACATTAACCTTCTTGGCTTTGTTGCCGCCGGAAGAAAACGACGCGCTGCTGGTCTGTCCGGACAAATCTTTCCGGTCAAATTCCGCGCTGATCTGAGTCTTCAGATTTTTCCCGGTAATAGTTAAAGTTTTGCCGCCGCCCGAAAGAATCATTTTGCCGCCGTTCCTGTAGTTGCGGTTGAGGAAATTGATGGAGCTGCAACTGCCGGAGACGGATTAGCCGGAGCGCTGGCATTGCTGCTGGCCCCGGTAGCCGAAGCGCTAAAATTGCTTCTTCCGGCCCTGATAACGTCAGCAACCCCCTGAATATTCTGCTGATCTTTATGCAGCAATAACATTCCCTCATCAATACAACCGCCTTTAGCTTTTGCGTGTGGTGTTGGATTGTCCGGAGTTCCCGGAGTAACTTCAAACCAGAAAAACCAGCCGGAGCTAAAGACGTAAATAGACTTGTGCTCAGTGCTGCTGACGATAGTTTGAGCCAGACTCTGTTCGGTCTTTGTGGTGGTTTCTTTGGTGACTTTCCCGGTGGCCGGATCGATCTCTTTTACGGTTGTAGTGTTGAGGCCTGCGCATCCGGTGAACGCTGCCAGCATCGTTACGGCGATCACGCCCATGACGATCACTTCCAATACATCTTTCTTTCTCATAACCTTTTCTCCTTTTGACTTAATTTAAATGTTTCGCCGATGGCCGTTTCATTGGTCATCCGGCTGGTTTTAAACAACGATTTGATTTCAGCCATGTCCTCCCTGGTGGCTGCGACATCCCTTTGCAATGCCTTGAAATCCTCGCGGTTCTCCCTGGAGTGCTGCTGCATGGTCTCAACCTGCTGCTTCTGAACGTCGGCGATATGCACGACATCCCGCATATAGCCGGAAAGCTGCGCCTTGAACTCGCCAAAACTGGAGACGCCGCTGGCGACATAGGAAAGAATCGTGACAATGGCGGTTACGGCCGCAATGCCGGCCGATATCCATTTACTCCATTTCTTCTTGTTTTCAGTCCACCACTTCACGGCCTGCAAGATCTCCTGATCGGCATTTTCATCCACTTCAGTCACCGCATCCTTGTTTTTCCCCTCTTCATTCATGATTCCCTGTTCCCTTCCGGAAGTTATAAGTTCAAAGCCTTTATTTTCTCTTCAATCAGCCTGAATTTTCCCATCTGCACGTCATTCATCGGCGGCAGCGTCGAATAATAATATTCAAAATCAGGCGGCAACATCTTATTGCACCAGAACGCTTCTGACCCGCCTGCATCCAGCAGGATATTATATTCTGTTCTTCGCTCGTTTCTGACGCCTCTTAAAAAAGCCTTGCCGTCGTCAATCATGACCTTGTGATTCAGATCAAACCAGTGATCGGCCAGCCGCTTCCACGCCAGCCCTTCTGCCACGCTGTTAAAGCGCAGCGGGAAGGTATACATCCAGTCATGCGCATGGCTGACTGGATTGATGTTCATCAGCCAGTTGGTGTCAGGCGTCAGATGATAGAAAATTCCCTCTGATTCACTGCCGACTCCGTTGGCCACCGCATCGATGATCTCCGGATTGCTTTTCAACAGCTTCAGGTATTCCGGCGGAGCTTCCAACTCCAGCCGGAAAGTAATTTCTGCAACCAGGGCAATTTTCATTTTCATGACATTTACCTCTGCGCTTCTTTAATCGCGCCGTATAAGGTAAACAAATAATTTGAATCAGCCTTGGTAACATTTGCGGCAAAAAGCTTCGGTATTGCCGTGATAATAGTATCAGCCTTCGTAATGGTTCCATCTTCATTTTTAATATTAACCGCAACCAGATTTAAACCGGGATATGCGGTATTTAATCTTTCAATTTCGCCTGCAAGTGCTTGTTTAAGGGCTAATACTACCGCCGATTCTTCCACTGCCGGCGCAGGTGAAAAAGTGCCATCGGAATTATAAATCATGCCGATTCCAGCCGTGTTGCTTTGAATGGCGACAGCGCCTAAGCCGGCAGCGATGCTATTGGCATTCGTTGCGTCAGCTTCAATGACGTTAATAACTTTTGAATCTTTAATTATAGCAAAATTTGCGCCATAACAGACAGGCATTAATACGATTGCCAAAACGATTAATATATTTTTCATTGTAAAAATCCTTGCTTTTAATATCTGATTATAATGATGCCGGAACCGCCATTGCCGCCAATACTACCTCCGGACTTTCCGCCAGCTCCGCCTCCGCCACCTCCGGAATTAGCCGTTCCATTGGTGCCGGTCTTTGCGGTTTCGTAACCGCCGTTTCCACCACCATTTCTACCGATTCCAGGAGCGGTTGAACCACTAACATAGCCACCACCACCACCACCGCCTGCAAAGTATCCACTCGCTCCGATCGATGTTCCAACCAACCCGCTTAGATTAATTCCATAACCCCCAGTCGCGCCATTTCTTCCGCCATCAGGGGAGTCTCCAATCGAATTGTATCCACCGCCTCCACCAGCGGCATAAGGTCCATTGGTACCGCCACCATGATGCCCTTGCCCTTCAATAAAATATAATTGCGAAAACGAATACGTCGTACCAAGACCAAATAGGTCTGGAAATCCGTCGTAATCTCCTCCCGCTCCAGCCCCGCCACCACTGCCGCCACTCGTTGGATGAGTGTTATATGTTCCACCACCACCACCGCCGTTTGCCGTAAAAACTATTCCAGAAACAGTAAAGGTTGAATTTCCTCCGGTCGTCCCGCTGACCATAGTGCCAGATCCACCCGCTCCGCCCGCTCCAATTACGGCGGCCAATGAATCGGAAGGATTAACATATAGATTTGAAGCTCTTCTAATTCCTCCGCCCCCGCCCCCGCCAGCCCCGCGCTCTTGATGAGCTCCGCCCCCACCGCCGCCGGCGATGATCCACACATCTTTGAGGAGTGTAACGCCTGCCGGAACAGTCCAGGTTTGAGAAGTTGTTAGAGTGACAATGGTATCAGTCGAGCCGCCGATCGACTGGCCGTCATACTTCGGAACTCCGCCGACTTCGGAAAATTTATTCAGTACTGCGGAATTGGCATGAGCATGTTTCTTTGATACCGCGTCCCCTATATCCGTCTCCGTCTGCGCGTAGGTGTCCAGCAATGTCTTGTTTGCATGAGCATGTTTCTTTGATACCGCGTCCCCTATATCCGACTCCGTCTGCGCGTAGGTGTCCAGCAATGTTTTATTGGCATGTCCGTGCTTTTGCAAAACCGCGTCAGCCAGGCTTAACTCCGTCTGAGCATAAGTGTCCAGCAGCGTTTTATTGCTGTGGGCATGCTTCAGCAGTGCGGCATCATCGAGCGTCAGCGCGTTTTCATAGCTGAATGCCTGAGTGGTGATGCTGTTGATCTTTACCTGCCCGGTGAAGTTTACCGCCTGATTGCAGATGCCTTCGATTACTTGCAGACTGTAACGCAGCGTTTCCGCGGCGCCGGTTGTGAATAATGCCAGGGCGACAATCAAGCCGCCGAAAAGAGAAAGTGTCTTTTTATTGAATTTCATGATTTTTGCTCCTTATTCTTCCACTACTATTTTTTGTATCGCGAGAACACCGGCATTGACCACGATACGGTAGCGGTCGCCGTTGCCGTCCAGATCGGTGAGCACGCCATCCCCGCCGGCCAGATTGGTGATGCTGACGTTGCCTTCAGCATCCTTGTGCTTGCATTTCGGCACGCCGCTATCCATGTACACCGCAAAGCTGTCCGGCCACAGTTCATCATCGGCCGGCGCAACTTTAGCGCTGGAGACGATATGCCCGTTCCAGGTAAATGCGGCCGCATTGGATCGCGCTCCGGACGTGCCGTTGCCCCAAATTGAAACATAGAATCCGTCAGCATTGCCGTCCGCTCCGTGGGTATCCGGCAGATTGAAACGTCCCCATGCCGACTGGCTGGCCCGCAGCGCGACGGTTTGATTGCCGCCGGCATAGCTGTATTTGCCGACTGCGATGGAACGATATCCGGACGAAAAAGCGGTAGCGCCGCGCAGATATCCGGCCATTCCGGATGCTGGCGACTCCGGAGAGATAACCGGAGCTCCGGCCAGCGCTTCATCGAGCGTCAGCTTTTTGTCGCCCTCGTTGACCGCGACGATTTTAAACTTCTGCGTATTGGAGTCGCCAACCCTGTCCGGCGCAATGTAAATGTCCATGCCGACGCCGAAACAGCCCATTACGGTATCTGCGTCGAGCGTTAACCGTCTTTGCACGGAGACATAGTCGATGATTTTGAATGCATAACCGCCGACGATATTGTCGGTGCCGACCGAAAACGCCGCATCAGCCAGTGCGATACATCCGGTACCGGCCAGCCGATAATCATGCGTTTCCGCCTTTGGGAACCTGAGTCTTGTCATGTTTACACCTCGTTTATTGCGGCGATTAAGTCCGCGGTTGAAAGGTTGTTGAGTGCGTCTTTTTGTGCCCATCCGGCTTCCACCGCCTGCCGGATGAAAGCGATCCCGGCCAGATAAAAGAGCCGGTACTGCTCCGCTGATTCAAAAGCGAAATAGCCGTCAATGGCTTTCACCCGGTGCGGATAGACCAGATAATCTCTCATCTCTGATTCTGTTTTGAAATTCATCTGATTTTCGAGCGAGAGCTTGAAGTTATGTCCGGAGAACTGGAACCCAGTCAGTATCCTGGTGTCGGTGGCCGCGTCAATCTTATTTTTTGCCATCTCCAGCAGCGCGGCGCGTTTCGATTCATTCGGAATCCAGGCAACTCCATCATGACTGTAATACTGTTTAAGCCTGGGCGGTACGGTCGGGGTAACGCCTCCCCGCAGCGGCCCGATATCGCAGATAGCAAACGGTTCCCCGGTTGCAGTGTCATAAACGGTTTCGCCGCGGAAATCCTGTTTGATTTCCCAGGCTTGCCCGTTCCAGATTGCAACTTCATTTTCGCCAGCTTGCGGCGGCTCAATAAAAGTGGCTCTGCCCGGCAGCAGATAAACATTTTTTTCCAATGGACTTAATTTTGCTTCGCCGACGCCGGTATATTCTTTAGTAACAGACGAAAAAGAATAGTAATTCATATCAAAATTCCTTAGTTAGTATTTGATGCAGTACATGACATATGCATTTAGCGGCCTATTCTCGCTGGCCGTAGGAACAACCAAAGACGCATCAAAACCCAGTGCGTTATTAGCCGTTCCTATATCTCCGCGATCAACCGAAACGCTGGTGTCCGTTTTATGGTATAATGCGCCGGTGTAAGTATTTGTCCAATCATTCTGCACAGACCCTGCCCAGGCCCCTGTGATGTTACGAATTGCATCAAACTGAACCGTGCCGACGTGGTCACCGGTAACACCGTCCCCACGGTTTAAGCGACTGGCTCGGTCAGGGTCATTTGCAGTATTGCCATGAGACCAACCACGCAGAAAAAACCCGCGGTAGTCCGGAAGATTAAAATGCTCAGCATCAGCCGCCCCGTGTGTCGCTAAGATTTCAGCAAATAGCGCTGCATAAGTAGTCCTGGAAAGCGATGCGCCGTCGCATTCCAGATAACCGGCTGGCACGTTTTCTGTAGGCATGCAGATTATTGATCCCGGCTGAACAAATCTTCCGGAATGGGCATTTGCATCGGAATTATGTGTCGCCACCGCGCCAGCCGGTTCATACGGATGATTGTGCGCCGGCGCATAGTTTGCCAGGATCGCCGTCAAATCCTGCTGCCAGGTGGCGGCGCTGATGACAACCCCGGTCAGATCAGATATATTTGCCACCTGCAGCGCAAAATTCTTGTACAGCGTGTTCCCGGTGCGGAAGCCGTCCGTCGCGAACTTGTAATGCCTGGGAACATAACAGACCGCCACCAGCGTATTGTGCGCGCTGGAATACAATCCGATCCAGTTGATGTAAAACGGCCCGGTCGCCGCGCTAAGTGTTACAGAATAAACAATAGTGCTGCTGTTGACCAGCCCGGCCTGCGCGATATCCGACTCCAGCATAATTTGCTCTGCAGGTGGCAGCGGAGTGTTGCCGGGCGGCGTCACTCCGGTGTCCAGCCCTGGCACATCGGCGAAGATCATCTTGTCAATGACCAGTATTTCCTCATTCGCCTGGCAGGCCGCAATTAAAGCGGCGCCGGCGGCGGTTATGATTGAATTGCTCATATTGCTCCCCTGTATTTATTGTCCGTTATGTCCGTTTTGTCCGTTTCCCGGCGCCGCGGCGTCAGGAGCGCTGAAATCAAATTTAAATTGCAGTTTCGGCGGAAGCTCTTCGTTCAGATCAATGAAATTTTGTGCCATCGCCTGCACTTCAGTCCGGATATAGACCCGCTCGACTTTTTCCGGATCGCCAAGGTTGCCATTACCCTGCGGCGCTTCGCCCATCAACAGCGGCGGGACCCGGTGTGCTATCCGGACATCGTTCGCGCTGACGTTTTTAATGTTCAGGAATTCATCCTTCTGGCTGATATCGCCGATCGGGATTATCTGGAAGGCTTTTTCGCCGCCGTTGGGAATGTGGACGTGCAGACTCTTGAAGTTGCCGACGCCTTTGCCCTGGCGTACTTTTTCCTGCAGCGCACTTACCAGTCCGGGATTCATCTTTGGATCTGAAGTATAAAGTATATAGCCCAGGTGAGCACCGTTGACGAAGTATTTTCTCCGGAAAAGCGTGGCGTCCTGATTAAGCAGCGCGGACTGCAGGCCGCCGATCCAGTCCGGCATGCCATAGATCTGCTGCTGAGTGTCATATTCCTTGATATGCAGGATTTCTCCTTCCTGGAAGTCGGTATATTGTCCATTTGGCAGCAGCATCCGGTAAGTACGGTTGTCAGTTTTCGGCCGCATGTTCAGCGCCGGAATATGGCCCAGCGAGGTTAGTTTGCCAAGTCCGTTGAAAAACTTTTTAAGGTAGCAGTTCCCGAACGTCAGCAAATCAGTAGCCCCCATTCTGAACTCTCCGACCGTCAAACTTCCGCTCTTGTAGGCATTGGCCAGCATGTTGCGCCTGAATAATATGCAGGATCCGTGATGGCCGTTGGCCCGGCGCATCGCGGACAGTCCGGACAGCTCCACAGGAGGAATGTAGTATTCACCGCCCATCGCCGGGAACACGCCCAGGTAATCCAGGATCCGCGCATTCTGCACCGGCTCCGGATCGCCGAAGCTGAATGCCGCCGTGGCGCCGCCAGGCATTTCAATCAGCGAATTAACGCTGTCCACCGTACTTGTTTTTCTATGTTTCTTCATTCCCCTCAGATTCCTTTCCCCGGCAAAGCCGGAATATCGCCCTCCGTCGCACGGAGTCATAGCGCCGCCTTACAATTGTAGATATCGCAATCAAAATTAAACGGCCTGACGCCCAGCGGCGTCAGGGCGATCGACTCAAACTCATAGCGCCGGCACGTCCGGCCGTATTGCCGGATCATCGAGTTTAACAACTCGACATAATGCCCGAATACGCCTTCATCCATCCGGAGCCGGATCACGTCCCAGTTTACCGGGTCGAAGTGTTCCGTCTGGGTGATTTCGCCCAATCCAAGCCGCTGCCAGATCCGGGCGAATCCTGCCTTGCTGCCTGCGTCTTTGGCGTTGGCCAGCGCGTATTTAACCCGCTTCCGGAAAAGGGCGTCATCTTCACCGGTCATACGCTCGATGTCGCGTTCCCAGGCTAACAGGTCAACCAGCGGCAGCGGCGCCGTCTCCGGATCGATCTGTCCGGAGAGCTGATCGAGCTTATTCTGAAAATCGTCGTAAAAATTATCGATCACCTGGCCCAGCCTGGCTAACTCGCCGGCAGCCATCCAGAACTTCAGTTTTATCCGTTCCCTGGTTTCCATTTTTCCCTTGTCCGTTGTGTCCGTTCAGTCCGTTTCCGCTACTGTCAGCGTATCCAGGCGCGGCACGTCAAGAGTGCTGACGATATCGCCCTGCGCCCATTCCAGGGCGGCTATGCCTGGGAAATTATCGTGCAGCTCGTAATCCAGGCGCGAGAAGCTGAAGCGCGCGTATGGCCATGTTTGTGTAACTTCCGGCAGATAGTCCGAGTTTTCGCGGAAGGCGCAGCGGATGAACTGTTCGATATTGGCCAGGATCCCGGCTTTTGCTGCCGGCGCGACTGAAGCTTTGAAGATCACGTCGACGGCAACATCATGTGTGGTTTCCGGCATCGCCTTAACCAGCAGATCATCACCATGCCCGTGATTGCCCTGGTCTGAGATATATGCATTCACCGCCGCCAGGTATGCTGTTGGAACCGTGCCGGCATCAAATAGAATATATGCGTCAGCGGATCCGGGCCCGCGCGGGATATTGTGATCAAAGAAGATGCGGTCGATCCGGAATCCGGTTTGTGCAGCGATCATTGCCTTGTATTTGGCGTCTGTATGCCAGTCTCCGACCGCGGAAAACTGATTGCGGATCCGGAGACGCAGTTCTTCATCAGATTCTTCATCAGCGCCGGGCAGGCTCAAATAATCTATCGGATTGGTGACGGCCACCACGCCCGGAACACTTGAATCCATAATCGAATAATAAGTCGCGCCCAGGTTATAAGCGGATCCGGCGGATTCCGCTTCCGCTGCCACCCGGACGGAGCTGCTGCCGGCTTCGATTGTCGCATCGAACAGTGTTATCATCCGGTAAACGTTGCCGTTAATAGCGATTGTCCGGACACGCGTTCCTGCCGGCACTTGCAACTGCCCGGAAGTATTGCCGCGGCTGAACACCAGATCGCCGCGCGTCTTGACTGCCGGTTTGCGCGTCAGGTCATAACCCCAGGCAATCAGATCCAGCATCGCTCCGGATGCGGTTTTAACATATAAACCCGGCATTACCCGGCGAATCAGGAAAGCCACCAGAAACTGCACCGGCAGGATAACTGCCTGAATGCAGAAATTCCAGAACGGCGAATACCGGTTGGAGTTGGCTATAGGTAAGTGTGCCGCATCGGCCAGTGCTTGCAGATCTGCCTTGATTGCGGTATCGGTAATGGACATGCCGGACTGCTCCAGCGCGTCCGCAAACTGCTGCTCTTCAGTATTCAGATTATTCAGATCGAGCGCCATTGTCAAGCTCCCAGTTTTAGCGTTATATCTTTAAAATCATAAGTATCGGCTATCAAATCCCATGACCACGGTGCGCCGAATACCGCCGGCGCATTCTCGGTTATTGTCACTGTTCCCGGCACGATTCGTTCGTCATCCTCAACTAGCAGCGCTATTTCCTGAAGCAGCAGCTTGCGCTTATCCGGATTCAGCTCCGCCACCATCTCCACCAGGTATCCGGACTCCCGGATCGCGTGGATCAGATCCTGAATGATGCAGTCCCGGTCGGTAACAATTTGCGCCTGGCCGGCTTCATCCACCGCCAGGTCGTCGCCGCTGCTGATTTTAAGGTCGCTGTAAATCATTTTATCATCCGTTATCATCCGTTATCGCACGTTATATCTGTTTTCCGGCTTGTCCGGAATATAGCCGTCCGTCGCACGGACTTGACTTTCTTTATTTGATGCGTTATTTTCTATACATAGTTAAAATCGGAGAAGACAAATGTTAAACCTTATAGTTGTAGCCTTTGTATTAGGACTGGCAATATTTGCGATTGCCGCCGTTCGTGCTGCATATATAGTTTTCTGTCTGCCGCATAATCACCCTTCCAGGATTAAATTCATGAACAAGCGCCGCAACTGGCGCCGCAATCAACCTCCCTGCAGCGCAAAGTAATCTTCCAGATCTCCGGGCCCCGGGAATGCCGTCGTATTGATCGTGACTCCGCCAAAATTATTCGTCTTATTGGAAACATTGCTCCGGATGCCGCCTGCCTGGACATCGTTCCGGCGCGATTCCGTGACCGCTCCAACTACCGGCTGCTCGATCTTGGTTTGATTGACATTTACGCCGGCAAACTCCCTGACAGCATCCAGCCCGGCCTGCAGCTTTTCCCCGACGAACGGCAGTTTCATCAGGATGCCAAGCATGCCTTCTATGCGGTCGAGGATCCAGCCGATCAATGTCTGCACAATGCTTTTGCCAAAGTCGTAAATTCCCTGCCAGTTGTCCATGATCTTGTTGAACACCCATGAAACTCCGTCCCACAACAGTGACCACGAGCCCAGCCAGAACGATATATAGCCGGTTACCAGGGTTTTAAGCAGCTCCCAGCACCATAGCGCGCCAGCGACAATTTTATCCCAGCACCATCCGGCAGCGGCGGAAACATCGTCCCAGTAATAGATCAGTGCGATAATCACGGCGATGAGTGCCAGAATCCCGATTACTACCCAGGTAATCGGATTGGCCAGCAATGCGGCGTTCCACAGCCATGTTGCCGCTGTCATTATATTTGTCCACAGTGCCGCGCTGCCGAGTGTTTTAGACCATAACCAGGTTGCTACAGCCATCGCTTTTTGCGTCGCGGTCATTGTACCGGAGATAATATTTGCTCTCCACAAGGAAGCGTTTACAATGTTAATTTTCATTACAAGCGCCTCCCACATCGACCCCATCCCCATTACTAATTTCATTACGCCCCAGGCGATCGTCAATGCGGTAACTCCCAGGACTATGCCGGCAAGTATCCAGCGCAGCGGCGGACACCATGAATACACAAAGGCAAAGGCGCGGCCCATTCCGGACAGCGCATCCGCGGTCAGTTCCACGACCGGCAGCAAGGTGAACCCGAGATTGGTTTTAATAACTTCAAACGTCGCGCCCAGACGATCCATCGAGTCAGTATTGGCTTTGGCCCGGCTTTGCAGATTGTCCAGGCCGGCAGCTTCGCCCACCGCTTTAAGATTTTCCTTCAGCTTATCGGAGTTTTTCATTAAAGTGAGCATCATTTGCGACGCGTCGCCTTTGCCAAACAGATTCTCCAGCGCTGCCGTGGTCTGCGCGTCATTGAATCCTTTCTTGGCTGCAGCGGCCTGAAAGTCTGCAACAATATCGCTGATATTGCGCAGCTTGCCGTCATTGCCGGTGAAGTCGAACCCGAGTTCCTGCTTGACAATCAACGATTTTTTCATCATCAGTTCCATTGCGCCGCCGGCACTGCCGGCATTCATGCCGTTGGATTGCAGTGTTGCCAGCACGCCAAGCTGGTCGGACGTGGACATGCCCAGGTTATAGCCAAGATTGCCCATCGCCGCCATAGATTCGCCGAGTTTGTCGATCGGCACTTTTGCCGTCCGGCTCGCCGCTTCAACTTTTGATGCGAACATATCCGCCCATTTGGCGTCGCCCATCTGTTTCATTTCATCGCCGGCGCTAGTTGCGGCATTTTTGAACATGTCATGTAACGCTTCAGCCGGAATATTGCCAGCCTTGGCCAGCAGCGTCGCATTGCGGGTAAACGCCATCACTCCTTTTTCAGAGAGCCCGGCGATATTATTCTGCATGAATTCCGCGCTCTTGACGACGTCAATTGCGGCCACACCGTATTGCAATGCCAGCTCATCGGCGCTGGATTTCAGCGCCTCCAGACCTTGATCACTCATTCCGGATCCGGACATCCGGCTGAAGGAATTACCCATGTCATTGGCCGACTGGGTAAGTTTTACCAGGCCAAGCGCGGCGCCGGCCGCCGTGCCGCCGCCGATTCCAATTTCCTTGAATCCCATTTTTGCGGTATCATGCATTTTCTGAATAGACGCGGATACGCCTTTAGACGGGCCTGATATTTTGTCAATCAGTCCGACAGCAATCATTAGATTCTGAACTGTATCCATGCCGCTCATTTATGCTTAATTCCCGTGTATTGTTTTTCGCGTTTTTTCCCAGAAGTCCCATTCAAGGAACGCCGCTTCAGCCATTGAATCAACATTAATTTCCCGCCCCGGAAACCACTTTTTGACATAGATTGCCAATACCTGCAGGCTGCCTTCGTCCTTTTGTAGTTTCCGGAAGCATTCAGTTACTTTTTTACTTCGATCTCGACTTCTCCCTGGAATTCCCCGATTAGTTTTGTGGCCATCTGGACCGTCAGTCCACGGTCACAAAACGTGTCAAGCAACTCTTTCTGCTCCGGATTAACGATGGTGCGGCGCAGCAGCCGCCGGCTCGGAGATACTTTGTCCGAGGGTGTTATTTCATTGACGTAACGGTTAAATTCCTCGGTAGTGACGTTGAACTCAATCTCATCCTTTCCAATCGCCAGTATGATCTTTTTTTCAGCCATGATCTAAATCCTCTTGAGTTTATGTCCGACCAGTCAGACCTGTCCGACCAGTCAGACTATCTGCTTCATTTCTTTTTCGATTCTTTGGCGTAAGGTACGCCGTCGATTTTAACAAAGTCCGGGCTGGTGACCTTGTACGGCAGTTTGAACTCGGTTTCATCCGCGCTGTTCTTGTCAAGATCCAGCAATGCGCCGATTGAAACTTTGCAGCCGAAAGCCTCGACTTTTACTTCATCGTCGGCGATCTTGGCATACGAATGGATGTCGAATGTCGGCATTTCCTGGAAGCTGCCGACCTTTTTGGCGGCCTCAGTGAATGCCTTCAGTCCGGTGCGGTCAACAACAATTTCTCCGTCAGCTTCAACATCGCCAAGCAGCCAGCCGTCCGGCTTGCCGTTTTTCTTGGCGGCGGCGGAATTGTCCTTGATTGTGAGCGAAAACTTTTTTACCTGAACATCGAAGTCACCAAGACTGATGTCAAAAGACAGCCCGTTGAATTTCTGTCCATTTCCCGTGTTTACCATATTTTTTACCTCATCTTTTGTATTGTTATCTTAGTCTGTTTTGTCCGTTCCGTTCGTTTAGTCCGTTTTACTCTCCGCTCAGATCCAGCCCCATATATACAGTGATGGATTTCGGGCAGTTGTACGGCTGTGCTGTAATGGCGATTGAAACAGCGGTCTGATTTGTCCAGGTGATAGAGATGGCGCCGTCCGCAGGCGGCTGGATCATTGCCGGTTGCTCGATGCCGCCGACCGTGATTGTCTTGGCCGCGGCGCGCAGCGGACGCGTGAAATAGGTCTCTGCAGATGAGATCGACTGCGATGTTGAATTCAGACTGCGGTCGGCAATCCGGCCGATGGCCAGCACCCGCACCTGACGTGACAGATAATCCATCACGCGCAGATTTTCGTACACCTGGTAATCGCCGCCTTCAGCGTCCAGCATCGCGTGGTCAGCCCAGTACATGCCGTCGTATCCGGTGTACCACTGCGGCACGGAAAAACGCATCCCGGCCAGCGTAACAATATGAGCGGAAGTCAAAGGAGCGCCGTTCTTATCCACCGGAGCTTCTCCCAGTCCGACCAGTGCGCCGGTTTTGACGCGCATCGGCGTATCGGCAATAGATGCCGCCGGATCGCAGAGACGCCCGGCAACCACGCCAAGGTTATTGCCGTGCAGCTGCAATACCAGCGACACACGCGGCGCCACCACATTGGCGACCAGCGCACCGATCCGCACCAGATACTCCGCCCAGCTTTCAGTAATCAGGATACCGCCGACTGCAGCATGGATCGAGATGAATTTGGCAAACCTGGAGAGACACTCATTTGCCGCAGCCTGGGCTGCTTCGACCTCTGCCTTAGTCGTGACCGGAGTACACAGCATGACCGCCTCGATGCGCAGATCCAGCGGTTTCTCAAGCGCCGCATACAATGCTTCCTTCCAGTCATCAGCATCCGGATCAATGCCGAACGCATAACAGACAAAGTTGCTGTTCCGGGCATTCTGCCTGGCGGAGGTAATCATCGTTTTAAGTTCTGACACTCCGGCGCCAAGCAGCTGATCAAGATCGCTTGCCGCGCTGATTGGAATGACGTCGCCTTTCAAATCCGGATCGCCGATTTCGCCGATATACAGAAACACACGTTCCGCATCGGCAAAAGAACCCTGCTGATTATTGACCTGTACGATTGTAACAGTTCCGACTCCCATATCAAACCTCCATGTTTTGGATTAATTTTATTATCTATAGCCTTGAAAATTTTTAGCCCTGAATTTTTCATTAAGCGACGCCAGTACGAACTCCCTGAATTCCGCCATCTGTCGCGCTCTGACGCCCAGGAACGGACGCGCCGGCGTATTGTCCTGAACCTGCCCCGGCCTTACTTTATCCTGCTTTGATTTTATGATTTTTGCCGCCGCAAAGCCGGAAACATGCGACATTATCCAATCCTGATCCTGCTCCCAGCCCAGCCGCATCAGCATAACCGCCTGTCGCGGCGAACATCCGGTTTTCCCGGACTCAAGTGTTTGTCTAGCTGCCGTCAAATTGATTTTATGATCTTCTATATTGCGCGGAAAAGTCATCGCATCGCGCATTAATCCGGCCTCCTTGCCGCCATACTGGTGTTTATATGCCACATAGCCGACGCCCCTGAAAAAATGCACCAGTGCTTCGTCATCCGAGACCAGCTTCATGCCAAGCCATTTGCTTTTTACCATATCGGACAACATCAGCGGATTGACCTTTTTATATGTCACGCTGCCGTCTTTATGATAGACGCGCCGTTCTTTACCCGGCATCCGCTTGCGCGGCGCCATTGATGATCCGTCAATTGTCTGCTGTGTCCGGACATTTTTCTGAGACTGGGCAATCAACATGCGCCCAAGCCTGGACACCAGACGCCGCTTCCAGGCTGGAGGCAATGCCAGCGCTTCAACCGCGCTTTTTACCTCGGGCCAGTTTTCAGTTACCAGACTAAACATCGGTTGATCCTCCGTTCACATCGCCTATTTCAGCAATTGACAGCGCATATTCACCAACCTCATAAATAGCGCCGAACATCTCAACCTGATTTTCCCCGGGTATCGCCGGACTGCCGTCATCCGGAGGAGTGACATTTGCTTTCACCAGGTAAACTTCGTCGACAAAATCAATCGTGGCCATTGCGTCAATCAGCTTGCTTCCCAGGCTGACCACATCTATCAGCGGTGATTTCAGCTTGTATTTGCTCCGGAGATCATCATTATTGTCCAGCCAGGATTTGATATAGATCGCCAGCATGGGGAACGATGCTTCCGGTAAACGCTCGATATAAACAACACCCTGATACCTGAAATTGCAGAGATGAACTCCATTGACGGTTTCGTTATGGCCGCCGGATTCGACAGTCATGTTTTCGATTTCCGCGTCAAACTGGTCATCCTGGAATTTAAGCGATGATTTTTGTTTTTTGAGGAACACGCAAAGCTCTTGAAAGCGGTTGCGAATCATGTTGACCTCACTTTTGTTTAAAATGCTTTACAGGTATCAGGGTGTAAACTTAACTTTGATCAGTCTGACATTTCCGACCGGTCTGACTTCTTATAACAACTCAATGCTGATACGATCTTCATCGACCAGCAGGCGCATCGCATCCTGCGCAAATTCACGATACTTTTCCTCGGTCTCCGGCGCGGATTTCGCCGCGTTTTCCGCGTCTTTCCTGCGGTCGACAGTGACGGTTTCCCGCAGGATTTCAGCCTTTGCTTCGCAATAGACAGCGCGCTGAAACAGCAGCAGCTTCTCTCCGGTTTCATCAATTTCATCCTGCGGAACATCCTCCAGCTTCTCATAGCCTGCCAGTTCCTGCGCGGCGCGATATTCGGCCAGCGCCTTCCGGACGCGGATGACGGCCTGCTGCAGATGGCCTTTGACCGTTGCCGCCGGCAGTTCTGCCGGGATCCGGTATTCATCATAGAAAGTTCCGGTGGAGATTGTCGGCCAGAATTCGCCGCAATCAATGTCCACACTTTCCGGAGCTGCTTCGCCTTCTCCCCATACCGCCATAGTTTAAACTCCAGTCCGTTTTGTCCGTTCAGTCCGTTTTGTCTGTTCCTAAAATGCCCCGGCGCCTGCCCATCAGCAACGGCGTGTGCTTATCCGGCAACCGGAAGGACGCTCCGTCTCAGGACAGGGGCCGGGCGCGGGGTGGTTACTCCTACTTACCGGCTTTCGCCGCCTTATGCCGTGCAGACTCTTGTTGGGCTGCAATGGCCTTATTCAATTCGGTTTTCAATGTCTTGACCTGGGCTTTCCTGGAATCGATTTTTTCGGCCTGTTCGCATAACTCCAGCGATTTCTCCAGGTCTCCGGCTGATTTCGCCTGCAGCGCGGCCAGACGCACGTATTTAAGCTTGATATCGTCATGGATCGGCCATGACATCGCCTGCTCATACATCCGGCTGAAATACGGCTCAATGGCGCCGGGCGTTGCATCCGCCGTTTTGTTCCCGGCAGAGCCGGGCCGGGCATTGCCCGGAATATCGCCGCCCGTCGTACGGGCCTGCTGATCCCTGCACCAGTCAAGTATCGCATCGGCAACATAAGTCTTGACATTGCGCTTGTAACGCTCCGGCATCGGCTGCTGCTGCTCGATGGCCGCATCGGCCAGGCGCAAAGCTTCATTGATATCGCCGATGTCAAAACACCACACCAGAACCTGCGTCAGCGCGATATTCTGATATACCTGATCGCCGGCCAAATACGCATTGATCACCGGCAGCCAGGTTTTCAGCAATTCGCGCTTGAGTTCAGTCCGGGCGCCGCCTTTCGGCAGCGCGGAGATGCGGTTGCAGTCGTTTTCCAGTGCAGTCAGTAACAGCTCAAACCGTGCTTTGTCAGAGGTCAGCGTTTGAATTGTCTTTTCATCTTTGCGCTCTAACGCCACCTTGGCCGCAACTGCTGCCTGATTCTGTATAACCTGATTACGATGTCTCCATGCCGGACTGGTCATTTATATCACGCTCCCGGAGCTGGCTCGGCGACCGGCATTTCGCTCCAGTTGCCGATATTGACGATCTTCACGCTGTCGTCCGGATTATCGATGAATTCGATATCCGCGGCTTTAACGGCCGCGCAGGCGTCGAGATCTCCGATCCTGTAGCATTCGTTAGAATTCTGGAAGTGCTCGATCTGATCCTTTTTCGGATTGTCGATCAACTGGCGCCGCACTGAAGAATCCTGCCAGTAAAGCTGCAGGTTGATCGGATCGCACACCATTACGCCTGTATCCGGGAATCCTGCCGGCATCGTGGCCGGAAGACCGCCGTAAGTCTTTGCCATCACTTCAAAGTTGATTTTTTCGGACGGAGTATGACCGTGCGCTGCAAAAATCTTGCCGGATTCCCAGGAAATAATCTGGCGGCCGACGATAACTGTTTCGTTGCCGGTGCGATGCTCTTCCGGGATCAGACTCAGAAGATCGAAGGCCAGGTGATCGAGGTTTTTCCAGTCGCCACCCTTGCCGAGCTGCAACTTCTGACCCTGAGCAGCCTTGACAAAGTTTGCTGCCTTGTTGGTTTCCAGATCGTACAGCCAGCCGTGGTTGACATCCTGAAGCAGCGGATTGGCGGCGCGGTCGGTATCAGCGGCACAGGATGAACCATACCATCCGATCAGCAGCCGGTCCAGCCCGGTGCGGCGCAGAATCATATTCAGCAATCTGGCATTGAAATCCGGGAAACGGGCATAAGCATCGAGCGTAGCGTATTTGACCGCAACGTCAAAATTGGTCTGCTTGACTTCATAGGTGCGTTCGGTCTTATTGCCGCCGATCTGCTGCGGAACACGTTCCCCGGCGCCGCTGGTATCGGTACGCCCGGCGACGGTAGTCGGAGCATGCAGCATGATTACCGCACCCTTGCTGTCAGTAACAGGAATCATTGAAATGCGGGAAAGGAATGCATCAGACTGCATAATCGCATCTACCAGGGCAATTGCCTGCGGAACGGTCACGCTGAACATTTCCACGACGGTCTGCACTGCATACTTCTTGGCCATGCCGATCTGCAGCGCGTTAAACTTCTGTTTTGTTTCTGGTCTCATGATGATCTATATCTCCTAAAAAGTTGTGTATTGTAATTAGATGATGCCGTCTGATTCGTCAGCGGCCCCGGTACCTTTAGGAACATCAGTCCCCTTTTGTTCTTTGGTGGCATCGGCCAGCTTCGTGCTGAATTCTTCCATTTTCGTGGTCAGCGGCTTCAGTGCTTCAGTCAGAGCGGTGGACAATTCGGTAACATTGGAGCCTTTGCCGTCATTGGCCGGAGTTTTGGTTTTGTCGTCAGCGCCTTTGCCATCGCCTTCAGGCTTGGCGGTGAATTTTTCGAGAGCGGCAGTGAAGTCCGTTGAAAACTTCGAGAGAGCGTCAGTGATTGCTTTCTGACCGTCAGTAAGCGCCTTGAATTGTTCCGGGGTCATTTGTGGTTCCTCCTGTGTAGGTGGGGTTTGTTTATTGAAAAACTTATTGTAAAGGCTTTTCAGGTTTTCCATGAACGATTGCGAATCCTCTCCGCAAGGCGACTGAAGCTTGGAGAAATCCACCTCGACCGGAGCGGAAATGTATTTATTCGTATCGGTTTTGCTGAATCTGGCGCAGGTTGTGCCAAGGCTGGCCGGGATATCGGTTACCGCCAGACCGGTCAGATAAGTTTCGCCGGTACCGGCAAAATTATCGGTCAGCTCCATAGAGAAAAAAAGCTTTGAGCCTGACGCATTATATGACAGATACGTCAGGTTAGGACGCACTCTGCCCTGCAAGCACACGCGATCCTGCTTGTCTTTGACTGCGCGCAGTTCCTGAACATCGCCAAGGTTTCCCCAGTAATGTTCAAGGTTGATCACAGCACAGTAATTTTCCGCATCATAGCTTTTTGCCGCCTGCAGCAGCTTTGTCTCATCGATGTTCCGGCCGTCAACTGTCGGCCCCGCTGTGCCCAGCGTCATCCAGTCAGTTAAAAGTAACGATGGCATTACATTTTTCCTCCCTCTCGTTTTGCTCCAGAAATTTTTAATTTCAGTATCCCTTGATGAGTTCATTTTACTGCATGGAGTTGAATGTCTCAACGGCCTTTTATTGTGCTGCCGTGTGATTACGGCCAAATCACACGGCAGCACAATTTTTCTTTGATGCGGAGGTCAAAAAGCGGACTATAATACTCAGTACGACTGAGAGCGAAGTTCCGGGCAGAGCCCGGCCCGGCAGCGCCGGGAACAAAAGGCGGATGCAACGCATGAAGTACACGGAAGAGCAAAAAAATCAGGCGAGAGCCTTATACCTGGGCGGCCAGACCGTTCCGGAGATCGTCGTCGCGCTTAATATCGAGCGCCGGACGCTATATCACTGGGTAAAAACTGAAGGCTGGGCAGCGGCTGCCGGCAAGGATGATCCGTTCGTCACGATCCGGAAGCGCGTCAATGTGCTGCTTGAACGCGAAAACAAAAGCGAACGCGAACTTGACGAACTCGACCGGCTGCTTGGCCATCTGCTTAATCTTGAAAAGCTCAGTGCCCGAATCCGTCCGACGGATGGCGATCTTCCGTCCGGGCCGCCGACTGGCGATCTTCCGGGCAATGCCCGGCCCGGCGAAGACGGGGATATCGCTCCCCGTCGTACGGGGAAGAAAAAGCCAAAGAAAAACGACTTCCGGGAAATTGATGAAGATGGCCTGCTGGAGAAATTCAAGGACGGATTATTTGATTATCAGTGGGAATGCTGGGAGGCCCGGTTTGAACGCACACGCAATATTCTGAAATCCCGGCAGATCGGTATGACCTTCTACTTTGCCAGGGAGGCGTTTGTTGATGCGCTGCTGACCGGAGATAATCAGATATTCCTTTCCGCCAGCCGCGCCCAGGCTGACGTGTTCCGGCAGTATATCAAGATGTTCGCTATGGACTGGTTCCAGATTGATCTGCAGGGCAAGGATACGATTGAAATTCAAACTAAACACGGAGTGGCCACTCTCTATTTCCTCTCGACTAATTCCAGTACTGCCCAAAGTTACCACGGTCATGTTTACATTGACGAATATTTCTGGATCCCGAAATTCTCGAAGCTGAAAAAAGTGGCCACCGCAATGGCCAGCCAGAAGAAATGGCGCAAAACTTATTTCTCGACGCCTTCAGCCAAGTCACACGACGGGTATAAGATGTGGTCAGGAGATGAGTATAACGAACGGATGAAGCGCGCTAACAAGCCGCTGGCCGAATTCCCGGATCGCGCGACGCTGCGTAAAGGCGGCGTCCAGTGTGTGGATTTGCAATGGCGCCGGATCATCACTATCCAGGATGCCGAAGCGGGCGGCTGCGATCTGTTCAACATCGCACAACTTAAAATTGAATATTCCGAAGACGAATTTAAGCAGCTCTTTGATTGTTATTTTATTGATGACAGCGCCAGCGTGTTCAAGTTCTCGGAACTGGAGAAGTGCCTGTCTGACCGGATTGAATGGAAGCTGTTTAAAATGGAGGAGACGCGGCCATACGCCGGGCCGGTATGGATCGGTTACGATCCGTCGCGGAATCGGGATGGAGCCTGCATTGTCGTGGTGGCGGCGCCGCTTTCGCATCGAGGCAAGTTTTACGTGCTGGAGAAAATCAGCCTGCATGACGTCGCCTGGCAGTTCCAGGCTGAAACTATCAAAGAACTTTGCGGCAAGTATCAAGTTGAACATATTGCCATTGACATAACCGGCCAGGGCTCCGGAGTATTTGAAATGGTGCAGCGCTTCTATCCGGCCGCGGAAGGAATATTCTATACAGGGGAACGCAAGACCAAGCTTGTGCTTAAAGCACAGCAGGTTATTGGCGACAGCCGGATTCTATGGGATGCAGGCTGGAGCGATATCGCCGCCGGCTTCCTCCAGATCCATCGAGGGTCCTCAACAGCCGGTCAGATTGTATATTATACCAGCCGCAGCGATACCACCGGACACGCGGACGCCGCCTGGGCAATCATGCACGCGCTGGCCCATGAAGATCTGATCCTTCCGGATTCATCGGACGAAGAATGCACCTATGCGTTTTCAGCATGACTTGACCAATAATGATTTTGAATGTATCTTATCATTATGGAGGGTTTCCCGAATGAAAATCAAGTGTCCGCATTGCGAATCCAGGGCGATAATTACCCATCACAACCGCATAAACCGCAAGTCCGCGGACGTTTACCTAAACTGCACCGGTAAAGACTGCGGCGCCAGAAGCGTTATGCGCATAAGTCACGCCTACGATCTGACGCCACCTGCATCGACGCTGACCGATGCCATCCATGAGATCATCGCCAACATGCCGGAAGAAGAGCGCCGCGATCTGGTCCGCAAATACGCGCCGGATCGTCCGGTACCGGCGCCCATGCGGCAGGCCGCGCTATTTTAGAATCACTCATAAACGTCCAGTTGAACCGGACTGATCCCCAAAGCGGTCGCCAATTTTTCCAGAGTTGCTTTTTGATTGGTTTTGCTGTTTTCAATAGTGGAATAAGAGCCCTGGGTAATTCCCATCTTGCCAGCGATTGCCTTTTGAGTTTTATTCAGACATACCCTCCAAGCCTTTACGATAGAGCAATCATGATCCACCATATAACTTACAACTTCATGCGGAATTGTTTCCGCTTCAGCTTCCTGAGCTATCTGATGGCTTAGTTTCTTATAATCCTGATAAGGCAAAACCCAGACCGCATAAGTCGGAACGTTGTTTGTTTTTATAATTTGTACGTTATTCATAGCTGACTCCTTTAGTTTTTAATAAGTACTTTCGTCCCTTTTCTTCACTTCTTCAATAACCAAAATTACCAATGCCTCTCCTGAATTGAACAGCACTCGATAGTTACCGACTCTCAAACGGTGACTGTATTGATGATTAACCAGTTTTTTAACATTGTGCCAGGCACCTTCATCGTTTTCAAGCGAACTGACTGTGTCTTTTATCCTTTTAGCATCTTGCTGCGGGATTTTAAGCAGTTGTTTAACTGCCTTGTTTCTCCATTCTATTTTATGATTCATGTCACCTCCGGCGCTATTTATTGTCTCTATTTACCTAGTATAACGCAAATATCGGTAAAAATCAAATAAATATTGATAAAGATATTGAAAAGTTGTAGTATTCGAGTGGATGTGTTCGCGAGCTGGATATATCATCATGGTATAGACAACGAAGACAACGAGTTACAACAAAACAACGGAGATAGAAAAATGAATATGAATGAAATCAAGTTCGGAATCGAGATTGAAACTGTCGGATTAAGCCAGGCTGACGCGGCCAGAACAATTAAAACCGTAACCGGCGGCACATTATACAGCACCTCGGTGCGGACTCCGGACGGCCGGGTCTGGCAGGCGGTGCGCGACGGCAGCCTCCCGGGAGTTCACGCCGAAATCGTCAGCCCGATTCTGAAGTATGCCGATATCGACCAGTTGCAGGAGATTGTCAGGGCATTGCGCGAAGCTGGAGCCAAGGCGCACTCAGCCGCGGGAATTCATATACATATAGAAGCCGCCCCTTTCAGCGCCGCACAACTGGCCAACGTCGCCAAGATGATTTACAAGCAGGAAAACCTTCTGATCCACGCCCTCGGAATCAGCCATGCGCGGTTACAGCGCTACACCAAGCCGGTCAGCAGCCAGTTTATTGAGGCGATCACCAACCGCAAACCGAAAACCAAAGCGGATCTGGCCAGAGCATGGTACGGCGACAATTCGAACCACAATAACCACTACGATCCGAGCCGCTACCACATCCTTAACCTCCACGCTGCTTTCACCGGCCCGACTTGGGAACTTCGCGCTTTCGAATCAACGATGCACGCAGGCAAAATTAAAGCCTATATTCAACTGGCGCTGGCGATAGCAATTAAAGCGCTGAACAGCAAATCAACATCAGCCGAAAAGCGCGAATTTAACGCTGAAAGCGCCAAGTACGATCTGAGAGTATGGCTGCTAGGACTTGGAATGATCGGCGACGAATTCAAGACCGCGCGGTTTCACCTCCTGAATAACATGCCCGGAGACGCCTCCTTCAAGACCGCCGCACAGCGCGCCGCCCATAACAGCCGGCGCGCCGCCTGATAAAACAAACAAGGCCGGATGCAAGTCCGGCCATAACTTATGAAAGGAATGAATATGTATTACTTCGCTTACGGGTCGAATTTAAGCCTGAAACAGATGAAGCTGCGTTGTCCCGGCGCCGTGCCGATGGGCGCGGCAGTACTGCCCGGTTACTGCTTAACCGAGCGACAATACGCGGATATAGACAAGTCGCCGGGAAACCGCGTTTGTGGCGGCTTGTGGCGTATTACCGCGCCGGATCTGGCCGCGCTCGATCGCTATGAAGGCTATCCTCATTTTTACTGGAGATATTTGGTATGGCTGGATCTGCCTGACGGCGGAGAAGCGGAGGCGTGGGTCTATGAAATGACGGATCCGGCCAAGCTGCTCCGGAACGGAATCAGATATTCTCCGTACTATCGACAGGTATGCGCTGTCGGCGCCGCCGATTTCGGAATAAAAACGGAGTTCTAAAAAAGAAAAAGCCCGGAATATCACTTCCGGGCTTGATTGGTTTATTAGGTTAAAACATTGTGGCGACGATGCCGATCAGCGCCAGGGCGGCGCAGAACAACACGTTTTTAGCATCGCTGATGACTTCTACTTCACTCCGGCCGCAGCCGCCTTTGACTAAACATTCTTCTTTCATTTGCCTCGTTCCTTTTGTGTGATACTTTATAGACACTGCCGGAAAACTGCCTTGTTCGCCGGCAACGGCCCGGGTATTCGACACCCGGGCCGTTCTTTTTTATTCCTGGTTAACTTCTGTCTCCGTTTTTATTACTTCAATTGCCACGTCGGTACCGCCGCAAGTCAGCCGGATCAGATCCGGATTATCGGTGTCCAGATGAGGACACCAATTGCAGCAAGGCGTCATAACATTCCGAAAAGGACAAATCATTGCCATTTCGCCTCTGGAATCACGCCGGACAGCCAAAATTCCGCCTTCGTTAATTCGGCCTTTCACTTCTGGGCCTCCTTGTTGTTATTGACCACATACGTTACGCGATCTTTAAATTCCTGTTTCTTGCCGTGATTCCAGTTTGCGACCGGGCGGAAGTAGCCGCACACGCGGCTGTACACCTCCATTTTGCCGTTACATTTAGCCACTTGATCCCTCCATTTCTAAGTTGTTAAATTAGTCCGGTAATAATTGCTCTTGAGGCATTTCTTACATGTCACTTCCTTTGGCCGGCTAGTTTTATTAACCGCAAAACTCCATCGACTGCAAGCCACTCTATTATTCGGGGCATAATGCACAACGCCCTCACTGCCTGGAACCGTTTCGATCAGCGCCGTAATCGCAGTGATGGTATTGCGGCGGTCATCTTCTGATATGCCCGGCATCGCCTGCATGGTTGCTTTCAATTCCTCAAGCTTTTGCGGATCTTCCTCGCCGACCAATCCGATCAGCGCCAGGCGCAATTTATTTTTATCTGATTCAGCACTCATGATCTGCTCCGTTCTGGTTGTGATTTATATTTTGCCAGCCTCTTTTTGCAGTCACAGCAGTTGTCCGAAGAATTATCATTGCCTTCCTCAAGCACTCCGGTATATATCCATTTGCCGCACAGCGATCTTGCGTTGTTATTGTAATAATGGGCCTTCTTGCTTAAGCCAGGCCATCCCCATCCCTTGAGCCTAATGCTCATAGTTTTCTCTTTGACTTCGCTTCCATGACCGGCCGTTGCTTCATCGGGCAAATCGGAAGTATAGTCCAGTATCATGGCCAGATTGGCAACATCAATTGCCTGTTTATTATCGCCGGCGATCAACTGAGCAGTTTTAAAGGTAAGCAGTTCCCGGATTCCCTGGCGAAGCGCCGGATCATCCCAGCCGCGGCGTCCTTCATCAGCCTTGCAGTACATTTTTTCCTGCATATTATAAGCAAATGTTTTGACGGCAAATTCGATTCTCTTTTTTTCTGCTTCAGTATTCATTGATTGACCTCGCTTTCATTGCCGGCTGCTGTTGTTGTATCCTGCGCGGCAGGCGCAGGCAGCAGCGAGACCGGACGGCATTCGAATCCAAGCACCTCTTTAAATGCCTTTTTTGTTTTGGGATAAACAGTGCCTTTCATAGCTGCAAGAACCATAAATGAATTGAGATTCACCATGCGGCCGACTGCCGATGCGGAGACTCCGCAGTCTTCCATGATTGCCTTGATTGCTTCCTGAATGCTGGATGGATTGCGCTTGGCTATTATATTTTTCCCAAGTTCAACCGTTATGTTTTTTTCATATTTAGATCTGCCGGGTTTAGATGCCTTGGGCCCGGGAATACTTCTTGGCACAGCAGACCCGGCCTTTTTATCCAGGATAACAGCATTCTCCGCCGGATGCATGGCAATCCGCATAATAACTTCCTTCAACTCTTCAATCTCGCCCTCAAATGAAAAATTAAATTTAATCATGATTTTTCCCTTTTCAGTTATCCGGCCGGCGCGGTACCGGGTGTTACCAACAACTTCAGTACCGCGCCGATCCGGACAAATTCTTTATTGTTTTAAACGTTCCGGATCCAGCGTTTCAATGATCTCCACGGCCCCGATATCATCGGCCTGCTGAATCGCCTTTTCAAGTTTGACCGTCTGCTGATCACTGGCGAATTCCCATCCGATGGCGCAGCCGGCAGCAAACGCCAGGATTCCGATTAACAGCGTATACATCAGTCTTTCCCTCCTTCTGTTTTTGTGGTTGCGGCGAGTTTATCGAATTCGATTTCAATGAGCGTCAGCGCCTTTCCCAGCCCGGCGTGATAGCCCTGGGCATATCCATTATCATAGCCGTTGCTGTATTCCTTGCTGTCTTTGTGGGCTTTAATGATCTCCGCCAGGGCCTGAATATCCAGCGCTGCGGACTTATCCAGGCGCTCCAGCGCATGCTTCAGATTGTCCAGGGCAGTCTTAGCCGTCTCCAGTCCGGACGCCGGATCATAGGTGACGGCCGCAGCGGCCGCGGCATGTGTTACGTCGTTTTTCATTTTGCGGCCTTTGCCTTCTTGGTTTTCTTGGCTTCAGGCTTTGCGCCGGCAGCCGGAGTTTCAGCAGTAGCTTTCTCGCTCCATCCTTTCGGCTCCGGAAGTTCAGCGGCTGCTTCCTGGACAAATTTTTGCCAGTCAATGCCGCAGATATCGCAGACCTCAAGTGCGGCGGCGAGTTCCTCGGCATCATTCACCTTATAGGTAGCAGGTTCAACCCTTCCAGAGAAATCACTGACCAGGGCTTTCCATGTTGCCGACATGACTTCGTCGATTGAATAGTTATTGCGGTTTTCAATTCCTTCATCCAGCTCCGTGTCATACGAATCAATGCCGTTCAATACTGCCAGCGTCAACAGCATCTCCAGCGATGGACGCGGCGGAAGATGCTTTTCATCCTCCAGATATCCGCTCAACTTTTCCAAGGCCAGTTTTATGCGTTTCTTGTTTAACTCCTCACGCTTTTCAGCCATTGTTTTCGGTTTGGGCAATTCGGCTTTTCCGGCGCCGTTTTTGACGGCGATCCGGCAGTATGTGCCAGCTCCATCACCGTCGACCACATAAGCGTTAGCTTGGTCTTTAGGAATATCCGTCTCAACGATATCGTATTCATTGCGCTTCAAACAATCCACTTTGCCAAGTCCGGTCGGCAATTCCCGCCAGTTTGCAGTAATCGGCGTAATCGGCAGCTTCTCTTTTTTGATTTCCGTCAGTTCGTTTTTGATGGACGCAACCCGACGCAGCTCATAACATTTCGGATTGAGGCAGCGATCCTGCTTTTTATCCTTCATTTCCTCAAATAGATACGGATCAGCCCCTGTGCGCTCCAGGCACTTTTCGCATTCTTTGATATCGAACGTAGCATTGACCAGCAGATGACTGTAATCCATAGCAAGATTAGTTTCAAAATTACTGATGCTGCCAGGTTGCTGAAGTCTCCAGGAAGTAAAGATTTGTTCCTGAACCGACGCTGGATATTTGGAGATCACTTCATAGTGGCCGATCTTCACAGCCGGGAACGTGTCTTCATTGAGAGCATCGGAAAACTTCTTGATCAGGTTGCGGAGTTGCAGCCGGATCCGGATGTATTTTTCCGTGCGGCCAAGGAAAGCGGCCAATTCTGCCGGCGAATACCTTTCACGCAGCGCCGCCAGGTGCGAGATTTCCTCAATCAATGACAAGTTTTGCCTTACCGTATTGGTGATAAAACTGATCAGTTCCGGATCGTTGGAATCAAGAATACGATAGTCGTTTTCATCGATTTCATAGCGTTTTAATAACATCAACGCGTTGCAGCGGCAGCGTCCATCCAATACTTCATAACAAAATCCGTTGGCGTCCTGTTCTATTTCCCGCAATAATAACGGACACAATACCCCTTCATTGCCGATTGATTGTGCTAATTCTTTGATGTAATTTTCAGGCACATCACGGTTCATTTCACATCTAACTTGATTCAGGTTAATCATTTTGCCTTGTTCCTTTTTTACAGGTTGTTTTTGAGACTTGAAAGTTTCTCCGCCAGCGTCATGCCGGCATCAGTCAACATCAGATCACGAGCCCGTTTGTCGGTTAACTTGCGATCGACATTAATCAGGCGACGCTTACTGGCGCCGCTTCTATTCGCCCTCCCTTCAGCCATTAAGGCCACTTTTATTTGCACGTTCTTTTTATCTAATGCCAGGATATCCGCCACTTCCCGGATGCAGAACCCAGGATTATCGTGGATCGTCAACAGGATCCTGATTGACTCCAGATCCAGCGTCGGATATTGCCTCGCTATTTCTTCAATTATTCGCACTTTTCACCTTTTCGGCGGCTTGATTTCGGAACCGCTTTACATGCTTTACATGCTTATTTTTTTACAGTTAAAATATTGATGTCACTACAGTTACAATGTAAAGGCATAGGCTTTACATGGCTTTACATAGCTTTACTTCACCCTCAAATGATGTAAATATATGAAAAATGATTATGACTTTACATGTAAATAGTTTGTAAAGCGTTTGTAAAGCCGTTTGATTATTTTGTAATCCGTTCATTTTAAAACTCTTATCCTATGTTTTTTAAAACTTGTAAAGAATGTAAAGCGTTTCCGGTGTACAGCTTAATTTTTTTAATATCTAAATTCCGAAGCTAAAAAAATAAAACCTATTTAGCTGTTTCAGATTCCTTTCCTTTCTCAAAAACCCAGCATCCTATTACCTTATTTAATATGCAGGAACGAACCGTTTTGAAGCCTTTGCACGGATGGGCTTGGCAACCCGGGAATAACTTGGTGAGTTCATCTTTCAACGGTAAATGCTGCCGGTGATTTTCCGCTATTTCATAAAAGTGAGGAAGGTTAATCGCGATCTGCTTTGAGTCGCTGGAATGATTAAGAATTTCCTGCATGCCATTAGTAGTCGATTGCTCGTGGAGGTATTCATATACTTCCCAGAACTGTTCAAGAGCCGGATGATCGCCGGAAAGCCTTCTCTGGCGGGACTTGGCGCGATCCCATATATGTTCTTCAACTTTGGCCAGTTGCTCCGCACTAAGGCGATTGCCAAATAATAAAGGCAATTGCCGGGTCCAGGCTGCAACCTGGGCATGACAAAGCCGGATCCGGTATTCTTTTACTTCCCCGGTAACATTGCGCCGTTCGAACTCTTCGAAGATTTTTTCATAATCTCGGAAGAAACCTTCCAGCAGTAGCCGCTCATTCCTTAAAACATGATGGAGAAACCCGCCAAGCTGCTGCGATGATAATTGCTTCAGCTTATCAGCCAGCAGCGCATTTTGTTTGGTGAAATGCTCCTGAGTACAATGGGAATGGACAATCCGGCTCAATACCGCCGGATGCGCTTTTACTTCTGCATTCTGCGTGATCAGGATACCGCCGCGGAAGATCAGCTTCAGCGTCTCATTGCCGCCGGTCTTAACGCCGGTCGTCCGAACCGGAGCACCATAATTAAACATGTCTTTTAACTCGTTAAAATCGAAGCCCTTCAGATTCATGCGCCGGGCATCTTCCTGGCGGTCGCCTTCCAGCAGCACGACTGGAAAGTTTGAGATTTGCGACATTTGCCTGGCACGGCCTGCAGGCGTGGTTTTATTCGGATCAAAACCTTCATAGTTATCGACGCCCATCAGGCGCCACATGAATTTGATCTGCGTCGACTTTCCGGATCCAGGCGCGCCAGTGTATTCCAGGAATGTCCAGGAATCATGTCGCAACCGGATCTGCTCGGCAAACAATGTGCCGAGCCACCATGACAGCAGCACCATGCCGTTTAAGTGAAAGGCTTCATAGAAATCGTTGATCCAGTCGCCGTTAAATTCGTCGACCGTCTTCTTAATGGTCAGGCCGGCCAGGTTGCATTTTACTGAATGGCGGTTGAAAGTGACAAAACCGTATTCATTGACCTTCTGATGTTGGCCGCTGCAATATGCAAAGTCCGGATAAATATAAATCTTTGATTCAGCCTCGTATCCGAGGAACGGAATGCCGCGCACGAACTTGACGCGGTCCCGGAACCAGTTGCGATGCAGAATAGTCAGATCCACAACGTTGCCGGTAAATGGCGCAAAGCCGGTATACCTCAGCAGCCCGTTCGAAAAGTTGTCCGGACTCTTGTAGATCGTGCCGTCTGCCGTCAGCAGCATCGACGGTGTGTGATTGGCAAATTGAACGTGGAAACAGTTGGTGCGTTCGCCGGTAAGGATATCCTGCTCTATATATAGGAACTGCGGTTTGCACGGACAAATTTCTTTTAACTCAACCAGGTTGGCAAACTTGGACTGTGCCTCACGAAGTTCATCTGCAGGAACATTCCAGCCGCGCTCCGGATTCGGATATATAAATTTATTCTGTTCCTGTCTGGCCTTGTCTTCCTCGATCTTATACCTCCAGAGCGCAAACTCATGATCAAATACATGGTGACTGCGTTTATACTTGCAGTAATGGAAAAAGGCTTTTTCCATAGCCGTCCGGGCCAAAAAGAAAAAGCCGCGGAAAAAAGAATCACGGAGGTATTCAGTCGTCAGCCTTCCATCGCGGAAGGCGTCATCCCAATCTTCACCGGCATTGGCCGGAAATGCCACGCGGCATATTTCGCCCAGGTCTTCGATTTCCTTCCGGAACTTTGCCGCGGCGTTCTGGCCGGCTTCATCCGCATCTTCGGCAACTACCCAGACAATCTTTTTATCCTTGTTGGCCTTGATGATATCGCGTGGCAAATTGCTGGCCGACAGACCTGAAATGGATTTTTTGCCGATGTGCAGGAACGCCATCGACTTGAAGATGCCTTCAGTGATCCATACTTCATCGCCTTCATCAAACGTCATGCCAGGCGGAACCCATCCGATGCCCTGATATTCACCGACGATCTTTGATTTAGCGCCGTTCTTGCGAACATCGTCTGCATTGATGATCCGGAGCCAGTAACAGGTTTGGCTGATGCCTACATTAACGGCTGGATAGAATTCATGCTTTTTCGGATGCTTGGCGTTAGATTGAGAATACATCCCTTGGATCCTGGATAAATCAAAGCCGCGAACTTCCTGAAGATAGGCGTCCGCGGTGGCATTGGGATTCTTTTCGGTTGGCGGATGGCGGTGGCTGAGGTTTTCAAATATCTCCGGATAGAGTTCCCGGACGGAGGCAGACCATTGACAGTTATTAAGCCGGCCGCAACTGACGCGTCCGGGATGATCCAGATCGATGAAGCATTCAGGTTCGCCGCAATTCGGGCAGGTGCCGCGGCGGAGTTTATTTCCGGCCTGCTTAAATTTAAAGCCCGGGTCGCTGATTAACGCCCGGCGAATTTCCTCCAGTACCGATTCAGAGTATTGCATTGCTCTGACCTCCTGCTGCTGCCTTTAAGCATTGTTTGCTTTCAATATCCCGCAGCATTCGCTCGGCTCCGCTCCAGTCTGAACGAACCATCCGTTCCGGAATCTCGCTATCAAATATGCGCTTGACGGTTTCCTCGGAACGTCCCTGCATTCCCATTGACAAAGTTCCGCTGCAGGTTATTAGTGTTAACTTCGCCGTCGTGGCCTTAACCACGACGCGGCGACGATCATCTCCGGTAAATTGACGCTGTAATCTATTCATTATAGAATCCTCTTATTTATAGCCGATCTCATCCATGATTTTTCCGACTGATACCCAGTCATGCAGCATCAGCGATTCGGGCAGCATGCTGTCAAAAAGTTTTTTAATCACTTCCTCGGATCGCCCTTTAGTCGGATGAGTAGCACAGCCTTTTGCTGTATCTATCTTCAGTTCTTCGAGTGTCGCCGTAACCACGCAGCGCCCGAATTCCACATTGTTAAATTCTCGTTTCAACGTTTCCATTATATAAGCCCTTTAAATTGTTTGATTATTTCCTGCCAGCCGCGGCGCTGCGGCCAGTCTGCCGGAAGTATCTGAATCCCATCTTCGGCATCCTCCGGAGTCATGCCATCCAGAAAAACGCAAGCGCAGGCATAGCGGCCGGCGGCGACACAGGCTTCAAGCGTATTGCCCATCATCGCCGCGTAGTTTTCGTCGCGAACTTCCTGCAGTTTGTTCTTTACCGGACGCAGCACAATATTATTCCTTTCCGTTTTTTGCCGGGCCATAAGCGCCGGTCTCACAGGCAAGGACAAACTCCTCAGTCACCCGCTTCATGATTTCCCACTTGGCGCGGATCTTCTCGGCTTCATCCGATTCGATCACCTGGTCGCCGGTGGCTTTCGATATCTCATCGACGACAGAGGCAAAGTCCCGGAGGATCTCCGAGACCTTGGCGATCGCCGGCGAAGACGCCGCATTGATTGCCGGATTCTTAACCAGCATGTAACTGAACTCCTCGGCAATCTGCTCCAGCAGGATCATCCTGCCGGTGGTTGCGTGTGTAATATCAATAAAGGCAACAACCCGGTCGACGAAGTTCATCGTCTGTCCTTTGGGCATGTATGGCAATTCGCCGGCAACCTGATTGTTCAGGCTCCCGGGACTCATGCCGACGTACTTGGCCACTTCCTTGCGGTCGCAGCCGAACAGCGCGCGCTTTAAAACTTTTTGAGTATTCATTTTCCTCCTATTTTGCTGCGGATATATCCGGCGATATCGTCGGCCAGACTGATTAAACCCACGCCGATAAAGCCATTAAGTTTAACTACAACGTCTATCACGTCCTCTACTTTCAATCCTCTTTCAAGGATAAGCTTTTCAATCTCTTCGGGGGTGATCTTCTCTTCTGGCATGTTTATCTCCTCAATTATTTATGGTTTGAAAATTCATTATTGCTGAATTAAGACGCTAAATATCTATGGTTATTATTCCCTGCCGATGATTTTCTCGCCGCTGGTTAACTTTGATTTATAACTGGCTGGCAGATATAATTCATATATTTAATCAGTTGGCTATGCGCCGCACTCTTTAGCGTGGAGATCATAGAGACCGCGGCGCAGTATGCTGGAGTCGCTTTTATAGCCACGCTTAATTTTGAGGTCTTCAAACATGGACAGTTCCTTTTGGTTGGCGTACAAAGAGGTGCATTTAGTTTCTTTTGGTGCGGTGCTGGGCGGTGCTTTTTTAGTTTTGTGTTTCATTGTAAAGTATCTCCTGTGTTTATGTCTATAAGTATTTTAATGTCTTTGCGTATAAAAAGCAAGCTTTATTCAATATTTTTTTGAAAACTTTTGAATTATTGCGTATTCTATATAGAGATAATGAGGAATTTATGATAGACGAATTTATAAAAGATGCCATTCGCAAAGAGTGCAAGAAGACAACGCAGCATGATGTTGCCAGCCGTGCTGGCATTTCGCAACCCCATGTCAACAGGTTGCTTAATGGCGGCAAGGAAGTTAAAAAAATGTCCATAGACACGCTATACAGGCTGTTTCCCAATATGAAATTAACTTTGCATGGAGAGCAGCCGGACATAAAACTTTCTTCGATCGACCAGAAAATTCTAAACTTTTGTCAGGAACTGGATGACGATACCAAACTGGATGTTTTCAGGATGTTGATCGAAAACTACTCCACCAAGAAACCGGTACGAAAGTCTAAAGCCGGATGATTTCTTCAGAGTTGCGGAAATTAATGATAAAATAATTACACTTGCATTTAAAAATACTCAATGAGTAAAAATAGCACGCTCTAAATCAATCAATAATTAAGCATTAGGAATAGTCCGTATGGGCATGAGTGAGTATAAACGAATTCCAATTGACGATGAAATTATTCAGTCTTTAAAAAAATACATCGAAGAATATGGTATCGGTAAATTATCAGAGGCATGTAATGTTTCTGAAGTTTCAATTCGCTCCTGGATAACCGGAAAAACCAGCAGAATAAATGCAGATTCATGGCAGAAAGTAAGCGAGATTATTAAGGTTGAGCGGAATTTAGTCGAAAATATTGATGAATGGCAAATCGACGACCGTAGCGAAATCAAGCAATTTATAGAGGCCAGGAACTGGTCGGGAAATTCTCTGCCGGAGGCATTGGCATATTTTGCTAAACATAGCAATGAATTATGTACGGATTCTGAATTTGAAGATTGGAATTTGAATTCAAATAGACTCTCCCTTGAAACCCCGGTTCTGTGCGGTTTCAGATATAAGAGCCGTGAAGGATATCTAATTCGTTATGTCGCGATAAAGGAAGCGTTTCAGCACAAGAGCACTCTTAATTACTATTTTTCCGGATATGATTATGTCCGCAACGCAAAACGAACATTTATGGTGGACAATATTGGAGGAGTAATATTTTACAAGGGAAGTTTCTGTCCAAAAAGTAAATGGATTAAAGATATTTTGGAAAAACAGGATTGGCAAGAATGGAAAATTGTAAAAAATAATTCCAGCCAAGCTGAAGCGGCAGTTCCGGTTCCCAAGCAACCGGATCCGGGTAGAACAAAAAAATGTTTAAAATGTTCGGCTGATATTCCAGAGCCAGCAAAAAAATGTCCGCATTGTAAAACAGTGCAATTCAAACCCAGTTGTGTTGGGATAGGTTGTTTTATTATTATATTATTATTTGTCATATTTTTCATTATAGGTTTGCTTGCTGGTCCACATCGATGATTAACATACAGGATGCATTATGGCTCTCCGCAAAGTTGGTAAAATATATCATATCTTATATCGCGACCTAGCTGGCAAGGTGCGGACCGTCACCACTGAAGAATCGAAAAAGACAGAGGCGCTGAAGAAAGAAGTAGTGTGGATGGCTTCACTGAAGGCCGAGCGTCAGAAGCGCAAACGCGGCTTCACTTTTCATCTGCCAGGCGGCAATGCCCTGCCGGAAAATTCCGTCGCCGCCCTGGACAGCGCCATGAAGCGCCGCCGCCTGAAGCTGGCCGATGCCCTGGGAATATACTCCCAAAAGTATGTTGACAATATGCCGCAGAATACCGAAAAAAACTGGAAGCGCTTCATTAAATGGTCTGGAGTTAGCTATATGGATGAGGTGACTTCACAGCTTGCATTCGATTACCTGGACACAAAATACCGTAAGGCGGCCGGCAAAACTTACAACAATAACAAGAACTCTTTGAATGCCGTATTCAAGTCGATGCTGCTCGAATCCGGCATGGAGCGTTCGCCGTTCGAAGTAATACGCAACCGCAAGAATGACGGAAAGCATCAGCGTCCGTTTGCTGAAGAAGAGTTTTTAAAAATATATAAGGCTGCAGAGGAGCCGTGGAAGACGGCGTGTCTGATCTCCTGGCACACCGGCCTGCGCCAGGAATCTGCTTTCAAGTTGAGGTATGAGCATATCGTCGATGACATTATTACAACCATGCCTGGTAAGACGGCGCGCTATAACCGGGCCGTCCGGATCCCGTTGCATCCGCAACTGAAGGAACATATTGCCAATCTTCCAAAATCCCTCGACGGCAGGATCCTGGGCTTTGATAAACGCAAGACTTCCGGCGGTTCATTCAGCAATTACTTCGGCGATCTGCTCGAAGATCTTAATATTAAAAGTGATGAGTCCGGAATCGCCTGTTACAACAGCATCCGTAATTCATTTATCGATCGTTGCCGAGCTGCCGGCATCCCGGAACACGCGATCCGCGGCATGGTTGGTCATGTCGAAAGCGATATGACCGATCTTTACTGTCATGAAGTGGCCAGCGCTATGCCTATAAAAGAGCTTCCAGGATTAAAACTTAGCTAGAAAAGTATGTATTCAGTATGTAAGTTTAATGTCTTGAGCTTAAAAAACAGGTTCAAATCCTCTCGCTCCGACCATTTTCCCCTCTTATTCCGCATTGTCATATTTTATGACGATTGTCTCACTCCAAAGCTTCTGTTATACTCTGCGCGGCTGAAAATTTAAGAATAGACGAGCAGGATTGTGGATTGGATTTTTTCGCTCCGACTGACAGACGATGCCCGCATCGCATGAAGGAGGAACGGAAAAATACGGCCGCAAGACGCTAGCCGCAAAGCAGTTGCGATCTTTCGAGTGTTGAATTTTCAACCGCGCAGAGTATATATTCCGTATCTGCTGATAATCTCCGCTTTTGTGTTTCAACCTGGAAAATTGTGCTCCGTCACAACCGTTTTTCCCGGGAGCGCCGGTCGTCTGACCGGCTTTATATTTTCACCACGGAATACACTGAAAAACACGGAATAATACAAATCACCATGAAGGAAATGAAGGAAAACCCGGGAGCACCGGTCGCTTGACCGGCTTTATGGATTTCGGGTAGGGGCGGCCGGTCCCGGCAGACCCGGGGATTCGTGGGCAGGTTCAGCCGTCCCGGCAGACCGTCTTTATGTCTTTCGCTGTTCCGGCGACCAACGCCTCGCTGTTGGATCACGCCCGGCAGTTGCGAGCAATGGAAACAGTTTTTGTTTGCAGTTCCGTGACCAGTTCCTCCTGGCTTGCTGAGCAATTTTCATGTTCGGGGAACCTCTTTATCCTCATGGCTCCCGGTGACAGCGGAAATGAGCGCGATATGCCGCCGGAGTATTGCCGGCATGGCGGCGAAAGACCATGCCAAAATAGCTTTGGTTCTGGAATCCGCACCGGAAAGCGACATCGCCGATCTTCATTTCTGTTCCAGACAACAGCAGTTTGGCTTCCTCCATGCGCCGCCGCAACAGATAAGCGCTGAATCCGGTCTTAAAAATTTCTTTGAACAGATGGATAAAGCGCGATGTGCTTAAATGACAGGCCGCCGCAGCTGTTGACGCCGTCAGCGGCTGGCGGAAATGGCGGTCTATGTACTCTAAAGCTGGGCGCAGACGCTGACATGATTCATCTTCAAGCGACTGCCGGATAGCCAGCGTCTGCCGGTATTGTCCGGCGGCAAACTCCAGCAACCGCAAAATCCTTCCAGCCGCCGCCACCTGCGCCGGGCGATATTCCGGCAACCCGGCAAATTCATTTTTACACGCAGGATAAGCGCAAGCCGCATGCCGCCGCCTGAACGGTCCCAGGAAAAACGCCCCGGCGTAAACATTATCGAAGAAAATCGGTGTAATCAATTCATCGGCCCCGGCATGACAGCGATGAATGAATGGTCTCCGCCGGGATGTTGCAAGCGCTTCAATGGTCACAGTGTCATTGATTGAACAACGCCGGATTCGTTCCGCCGCCGCTTTGACTCTGGCGCAAAAAGGATTACAATGCAGGCACTGCTTCCGCGGCAGCGACGGTTCCGCCTGGCCGTTAACGTCTTTCCAGATCACCTGAAGGCCGGTGAGGGTCGTAACCGCCGTCATCAGTTCGCTTACAGCAAGGGTATATTTATCGTCCATTTTATCACTATAGTGTTATTTTAGCATTATATTTATAAAATAATAGCATTTGTGCCACTATACGTCCAGCCGGAAATGAGATATAATACAAATAATGAAATGAAAAAGATGAATTAAAAAACTTAGGAGTTCACGTTATGGCTGAAGTAATGATACCATCTCGGAAAGTTCCGGTAATCGGCAGAACCGGTATCTGTGTGATTGGCGGCAGTTGCACCGGCGTGTTTGCGGCAGTCCGGGCGGCGCGTCTGGGCGCTGAAGTGATGATTGTGGAAAAACAGAACCGTTTTGGCGGAGTGGCGGTGTCAGGAATGGTAAGCATCTGGCACAGTCTTAAAGATACCACTTTCAAAAACAGGATCATTGCCGGACTGACCCTGGAAATAATCGAGCGGCTGCAGCGCAGGCGGGCCGTGAACTCGCAAGATAATTCGTATGCGGATTATATTTTGAATACTGAAGAACTGGCAATCGAACTGGACCGGATAATCGTTGAAGCCGGAGTCAAGCCATTGCTGCATACCGTCTTCACGGCGCCATATTACGCGGACGGGAGACTGGCCGGCGTTGTGGTCGAAAACAAATCCGGATGCGGCGTGATTCTGGCGGATTATCTGATAGACGCCTCCGGCGATGCCGATCTCTGCAACAGGGCAGGTTATTCGATGCGTCAGCCGGAAGCGCCGCAACCGTCAACCACCTGCGCACGTTTCAGCGGCTGGAATTTTCCGGAAGGATTTGACCTGGGCGCTGCTTTGCGTAAATACGGTGCGGAATATAAGCTTCCGCAAGGCTTTATCTGGGGAGAGAATGTTCCAGGCAGCGATATTCATATGCTGGCCGGAACACGAATTTTCAATTGCGATTGCGCTGATGCCGCCGGCCTTACCGCCGCAGAAATAGAAGGTCGCCGCCAGGTTCGTGCCATTATGGATATTCTCCGCGATAAATATGACATTTCCGGGCTTACGCTGCAGTCGCTGCCGTCAATGACCGGTATCCGCGAAACCCGCCATATCCGCGCTCTTTACACTCTGACCGGCAGTGACTTGCTCAATGGCGTCCGTTTTGATGATGCCATTGCCAACGGCACCTATCGCGTTGATATTCATCAGCCTGGCCGCCCCGGCATTATTTTTCGCTATCTTGACGGCCGGGAAGTTTATGCCTGTTCCGGTCAGAAGGAGGAGGAGAGCCGCTGGCGCGGACCTGTTGATAAAGATCCGACCTTTTACCAGATTCCGCTCCGCTGCCTGATTTCGGCAGGCTCGGATAATCTTATTGCCGCAGGGCGGATGCTCGACGCCGATGAAGAGGCTTTTGGCGGAGCGCGGGTAATGGTCAACATGAATCAGACCGGCGAAGCAGCCGGAGTTGCCGCCGCGCTTGCCCTGGAGTCTGGGAAAACGATTCCGGAAATCCCCGCGGAAAAAGTCCGGCGGACACTCAGCAATGGCGGTTCCTGTATTATCTAAGGAGTTAATTATTTGTGGTGAAAATTGCTGTATCTAGTGTTTAATTGC
>JBAWXM010000006.1:0-40322 GCA_037144075.1 Lentisphaerota bacterium
ATTATTAATACACGGAAATTAAGTGTAAAAATTAAAAACCACAACCAGGAGGTATGAAATGTGTACATTGGTAACTAAGGCCGCTCCCGATTTTAAAGCTCAGGCAGTTATGCCGGACAACACTTTTGAAGATCTGCAACTTTCATCGTTCAAAGGCAAGTATGTCGTTTTGTTCTTTTATCCGCTGGACTTCACTTTTGTCTGTCCGACCGAACTTATTGCTTTTGACCGTAAACTTGCTGAATTCAAAAAGCGCGATGCTGAAGTTATCGCCGTCTCTGTAGATTCGGCATTTTCTCATCTGGCCTGGAAGAATACGCCGGTCAACGAAGGCGGCATCGGCAATGTGCAATACCCGATTGTTGCTGACTTGAATAAACAGATAACCCGCGATTTCGGCATCCTGTTTAATGATTCCATCGCCCTGCGCGGTCTTTTCCTGATCGACAAAACCGGCGTCGTCCGCCATGCGGTGATCAACGATCTGCCGCTTGGCCGCAGCATTGACGAAGCGCTGCGGATGGTGGATGCTCTGCAATTCCATGAAAAATATGGCGAAGTTTGTCCCGCAAACTGGAAAGCCGGCGAAGAAGGCATGAAGGCGACTCATGAAGGAGTAGCTTCCTATCTGGCGAAAAACGCGTAATTTTAGCTCCTTGCGGCCTGTCTGCGTGAATAGCCGGCAGGCTGCAAAATGAATTATAAAGCAGGAGGCGGACGATGGGAAGCGACAACAGTTCCTGGCAGGGTACTTTATGTATAGAAGTCAGTCCGGTGCCCAATACGATCATTATTTTCGGAGCCTCCGGCGACCTTGCGCAACGGAAACTGATTCCAGCGCTGTTCAACCTCAGCAGGCGCAACCTGTTTCACGTCAAATCCCGCATCATCGGCTGTTCCCGTTCACCGATGGATGACAATTCCTTCCGGGATGTTCAGCGCAAAGCATTAAAAGAGCGTTTCCCGTCCTGCGAACTCAGTGAAATTGACGCTTTTCTGGAAAAAATATTTTATATTGCCGGCGGTTATGATTCCCAGGACACCTACCGCGGAATCTACCGGAAACTACTGGAACTGGAACACGAACAGGACCCGGTGCCAAACCGGACGTTTTATCTGGCCACCCCCGCGGCATTGTATCCGATAATCGTGCCGATGCTGGCGGAATTCCAGCTTACTGCCGAGAATTACGAGGGCATTCCGTGGCGGCATGTCGTGCTGGAAAAGCCGTTCGGCAGTGATTCCGACAGCGCGGAAAAGCTTGACCGGCTGCTGCACGAATCACTCCAGGAACGCCAAATTTACCGGATTGACCATTATCTCGGCAAAGAAACCGTGCAGAATATCCTGATGCTGCGCTTTGCCAATATCATTTTTGAGCCGGTGTGGAACAGCCATTACATTGACAATATCCAGATCACAGTAGCCGAATCCATCGGCGTGGAACACCGTTCAGGATATTATGAAAAAGCCGGACTGCTGCGCGATATGTTCCAGAACCACATGCTGGAAATGCTGGCACTTACCGCGATGGAAATGCCGGCCTCTTTTGACGCTGACGCGATCCGGGATGAAAAGCTCAAGCTGATAAAATCAATCCGGCCTTTCCCGATAAAAGAACTCGATAAATATATTATGCGCGCCCAGTATACAGCCGGCAACGGCATGCCGGGATACCGCGAGGAAGAAGGCGTGAGCAATACTTCCACCACGGAAACTTTTGTTGCCGCCAAATTCCTGATAGACAACTGGCGCTGGCGCGGCGTGCCTTTCTATCTGCGTTCCGGCAAACGGCTGACTAAGAAGGTCAGCGAAATCGCGATCACCTTTAAGCGTGTGCCGCACTCGATTTTCTCCGAACTGCGGCCGGAAGACCTGAGCGCGGACATGCTGGTGCTGAATGTTCAGCCGGAAGAAGGCATGGCGCTTTCAATCCAGGCCAAACAGCCCGGGCCGAAGCTCTGCATGGGCAGGCTGTCGCTGGACTTTAAATACGCCGAAGTTTTCGGCGGAGATATTCCGGACGCTTATGAACGCCTGCTGCTGGACTGCATGCTCGGCGACCAGACGCTGTTTATCCGCAGTGATGTGATTGCCGCCTCGTGGCGGCTGTTTACGCCGGCGCTTGAAGCCTGGTCGAAGTTCGACGGCAACAATCTCAATTGTCCGTGTCATCTGCGGAGTTATCCGGCAGGTTCATGGGGGCCGGCGGAAGCCAGTCAACTGCTTTGCGGCTGTACCTCCTGCTGGCGGGATTTGTAAACACGGAATTTTTGCTATAGTCGATATTCAATTCATAGTGTCTTCCTGCGGGAATATATTCCCCGTAAATGCTTTAAACTTGGACATTGGATATTGTTCCCTTCTGCGGTACCCCGCACGGGACGGGATATTGGATATTCAATCTCGTCCTCCTGGCTGGAGAATCAATACCAAGATTTACCGTAAACACGAAAAAAGCCGCGGGATGAATCACCCCGCGGCTTATGTATTCAAGTAAGAATAGAACGGATTATTTCTTATCTTCAACAGCCTTGATAAAGAATTTTATCGTCACTGTCTGACCTTTTTTTACTTCCAAAGTCTGCCATATCCGTTTATTGTGCCATACTTTAACGTAATTTTTTCCGGATTGCGCATCGCTCTGGTCTTTCAAAACATTTTCCTGGCTGCTGTTCCAGTCTCCGAATTTGCCATCATTGTCAATATTCTCAAAATCCGGATTTTTGATCTCAGCGCCAGTGACAGTCAGGTTGTCGTAGGCAACCCATACCGGCGAGTTTTCCTTGGCATCCTTTTCCTTAAACCAAGGGCCCATAAGATTCAGGGTAACTTTACCGTCTTTATCCGGAGTGAAACTGAATTCACAGGCGGTCCAGTTGCGGTCAACCTTACCACCGAAAACGGCCAGATAACATTCCTTGTTTTCTTTCATCCAGCCTGGATTATCGACCACAAAACCCTGTTCCGATTTAACCGGAGTCAATGCTATCTTTCCCGCCATTCCGTTTACATCAATTCTGATCTGCGGCTGTTGCGCCATGCAGGACACGGCGGTTGCGAACAGTGCGACAGCCAGCATTCTTTTCATATCTACCTCCTGATTATAATTGTTGATGTTTTAAAATAATCACCGGATGAAAGATTTCAAGTCGTAGAAAATATTGAAAAAAGCGGGACTTTTCGGGTCCCGCTGTGTGATAGGATTGCGAAGGAACTATTGGGCGGCTGTGGTTCCTGAAGTTGTGGTTGTGGTCGTTCCGCTCGTTCCTTTGGCGCTGTTCGTTTTCATGTTTTTGAAGAATTCTTTGTTCTCCTTGTGCTGGGTCTGCGTTTGTTCCTTCCACATCTCTTTTTCTTCTTTCGTTACAACGCCGTCGCTGTAAATCTGGTCTACTGCCTGCTTGTTTTCCTGCATCTGCTTTTCCATCTGGGCGTCCACTTTAGCCCATCTTTCCTGTAATTTCGCAGTGATCCTGCTCTTGTGATCGTCGGGGATGGCACTGCTCTGAATCTTGCTGATTAAATCATTGCGCTGCTGAGTAACGTATGCCTTGATATCGCTTGCATGCTGAGTGCGGAACTGATCGATCAGGGTTTTCTGTTCGGCGGGAGTTTTGCCTTTGAGCGATTCCTTGAATGCCTTGTGTTCGCTTCGTTTCTGCTCCAGGTAGGATTTAATTTTAGAATGATAGGCTTCCATGAGAGCTTTGAGCGGGTGTTCTTTATGCCCTTTCTGGACTGTGCTTGAGGGAGTGGTCGTAGTAGTAGTCGCGGGCATGGTGGTCGTTGACTGTTGCGCGAACGCGATAGAAGAGATGAATAAAACTATCGCTCCGATGATTGTTCTGCTGCTGCTGTTTGTCTTCATTTTCCGTTTCCTTTTTTTTTGCTTTTTTGCTGTACGATTTCTTGCAAGCTTTGACCATTAAAACGAAAGGAACGCGGATTTATTGTGTAGATGAAAGAAAAAAGGCAGGCGTTGGAGCGCCTGCCTTGCATGTGCTGGAACCAGTAATCGGAATTAACCGACGATCAGCAGTCCGGCAACCATTGCGAAAATCGCGACGGTTTCGATAATACCGATGATCATCAGGTAGTTCGCAAAGCCTTTGCCGGTTTCGCCGTAAGCGTCGCAGGCGGAAGCTCCGCATTTGCCCTGATACAGCGCGGAAAAGCCGATGACCATGCCGGAGAAAATCCCGGTAAGCAGGAAAAGCGCCCACATCTCCGGATGCGCTTCCACTTTGCCTTTCATTACGATCATCAGAATCAGACCGTAAATCGTCTGCGCCAGCGGCGCACCCGCAAACGTCAGCATCAGAAACTGTGCCGGCTTGTTTTGCAGGTAACATTTTTTCCAGGCTCCGATTGCGGCGCTGCCGGCAATACAGGATCCCAGTACCGACCCGACCGCGGAAAAACCGATTGCGGCATAACATCCGACGGTCGCCAAATCTTTCGTGAATTGAGCATCCATGATTATTCTCCTTTCAAGATGTAATCATTTTCCAGTTTTTTAAAAGGCTTAAATGGGAATCCGGCCCATTTCAGGCCGGCATGATTTGAAAATTCCAGCGTGTTCAACCGGACGCCGTGAACCAGTACGGCCAGCAGCGACAGCGTTATGTTCATCACATGACCGAACAATACGGTTACAACCGCCATCGGGATATAGAGCCATCCCGGCGAGGCGTGCAGCAGCGATTCGCCCATGCCGTTGAAACTGTCAGCGATATAAAACGCGGCGACGCTGACGGCAAAGAGACGGATATAGGAGAGCGTGTCAACGAAAGAACCGAGAGATTCCAGCGGGAAGCTGAATACTTCGGCGGAATCGCCCCAGTGAATAAAGCAGGTCAGAATCAGCAGGAAGCCGACGATGTAAAGGACAAACATGACCGCCGGGTATGGCCCCGGGAAAATAATCAGCCGCGTTGCCAGGATCAAATTGCCGAACAGCACGAAAACCCAGCCCAGATGACCTATCGCCTTTCTGGATTTCAAGTCTTTCATGGCTTTCAGGATATGCCCGGTGGACAGATGCAGTGCAGCCAGAATAAAGCAGACCAGTTCCATCCGCGAGTTTTTCAATTGAGAATCAATGTGTCCTTCATGGTTGTGCGGAGCCAGCCATTCCAGGCCGATAGTTTCAATGCCGAACCAGGAGCCGCACAGCGCGCCCCAGACGACCGTGACAATGCTCAACAGAATAAACAGATTGATCGGCAGCCGCAGCTTTTCATTTTTGACGGTGAATTTAGCGATCAGAGCAGCGATCAGGAAGAGAACGCCATAACCGGCATCGGTAAAGATGACGCCGAAAAAGATCGAAAAGAAAACCAGGAAGCAGATGCTGATATCCGGTTCCTTGTAGCCGGTGGACAGCCCCAGAAAGTCAAAGACCGGCTGGACCATGCGGAAAAATTTAGGCAGTTCAACCAGGGTCGGGACATTGTCATTGGAGCCGGGATCACGCAGATCCAGAGCCCAGCCGCCGCTGATCGCGGCCTGTTTGAGATTACCTTCATCCCTGACCTGGATATATCCGGTGAAATAAGCGAGTTCGCCGTGGAGCGACATGCTGTCGCGGTTGCTCAGAAATTCCACGGTCTCGGAAATATCGGAGCGGAATTGTTCAAGTATCTTAAGCCCCTGCGCCAGCGAATGCAGGCGTTCATCAATTTCTTTAAGCCGGGTTTCAAATTCAAGTATTTCTTCTTTAAGCTGTTTGATACCGGAAATTTTCGGCAGCGTTTCCAGCGGAATGTCCGCCGGATCCAGCGGTGTTGTGGAAATTACCGCAAAGAGGCAGAATTTTTTGTCCTGATGAATTACTTCACAGACAAAGCCGCTTTTTTCTTTAAATTTCTGGAATTGACTTGGCGCGATACCGCATGGATATACATAAATTCCTCTATCCTCAAGCTCCTTTAAAGACGCTTCGGAAAAATCGCCCCACGGTTCAATGACTTCCAGCTGATGCTGCAGTTCACCCAGCGCTCTGGACACAGATTGTTTTTCGTCCATGAGTTTGAGCGTTTCCTGAACTATCTGGAGGCCGCCTGCCATATCGAGCGGCTTTGCGCTGTGCTTATGCTTGATTTCGCCTAAAAATGCGGAAACTTTGTCAATATCCGTTATCATGTGTCTGGCATCGCCTTGCTCCAGGGTATCCCCGCGCAGTTCGAACTGGAGATGCATAATGCCCATTTCGCGCAGTTTCTCCAGCGCGGCCTCGCGGTCGGAAGCCAGACAGACTAAAGTCGCTTTTTTCATTGGAACGATCATGCTGCCGCCTCCTGGGATTTGCGTTTGGCGATCTTGGAACGGGCAACGCCGGCGGTGTCATTATTCCCGATGGCAATTCTGATGGTCCGGATATTTTCCCGGCACTCGGGTATTTTAATTTTTTCAAAGAGATTGACGCGCTGCGAGGTGGTTTTAAGCTCCCGCGACAGCAGCCGGAACTGCTCTTCTATGATTTTATGGGCTTCATCCAGCTCAATGATCTTTTTGACGGTTTCCACCGCGTCGTCAATCCAGGAATCTTCCTTGACCAGGTCATATTCGCCAATAGTAAAACTGATGGAACTGAAAACCGGGACCTGAACCCCGCCGATATTGGCGGAACCGGTTTCCACGTTTTCAACCTTGATGATCGAAGAAAGCAGTTTTACGGCATGTTCATCGCTGAAAAGGCTGATCCATGACACAATATTCTTGCGCACCGCTTCCGCGGCTTCTTCATTCTCCCGCAACCGGGCCTGGCTCTTGCGGATTTCCATCTGAAGCTGCTGTTTTTTCAACTGCAGCATCGGCAGAAAACGCATGAACTGCTTCAGCGCGTCCTGCTGAGCCTTAAGTTCGGTTTTGGTCATCTTTATTTTTGCCATGATAACGTCTCCCGGAATGGATTATTCCGGCCAGTATTCCTTAATAAGGTTCATTCTGATACTGGTCTCGGTTTTGTCGAAACATTCGGCCAGAGTTTTCCAGCCCAGATCAAGGGCGTCTTCCAGCGGAATATTCTTGGACAAGTCCATCATGCGCTCTTCAAAAAGCGCGCCGTATTTGAGCAGCTTGGTGTCCCAGGCGCTCATCTGAAAGCCCATGGACTGCTTTTCCAGCGTTTCTTTGTAATCGGCATATAAACGGATCATCGTGTCCATGATCGTGCGGTGGTCGGAACGGGTATCGGCATTGACCTGCTGCTTAAGGCGGCTCAGGGAGCCGAACGGTTCAATACGGCCGTGCCGCAGATAGAACTGGCCTTCGGTAATGTATCCGGTATTATCCGGAATCGGATGCGTGATATCGTCGCCGGGCATCGTGGTCGCGGTCAGAATGGTGATGGAGCCTGCGCCCTCGAAGTCAACCGCCTTTTCATACCTTGACGCCAGCTGGCTGTAAAGGTCGCCCGGATAGCCGCGGTTTGACGGAATCTGTTCCATGGTAATGGCGATTTCCTTCATGGCGTCGGCAAAGTTCGTCATATCCGTCAGCAGCACCAGCACCCGCTTGCCTTCCAGCGCATAGGCTTCGGCTACGGCCAGCGCCATATCCGGCACCAGCAGACATTCGACGACGGGGTCGGCGGCGGTATGGATGAACATAATTGAACGGGAAAGCGAGCCTTCCTGGTCAAGGGTATTGCGGAAATAAAGATAGTCGTCATATTTGAGCCCCATGCCGCCAATGATGATAACATCAACTTCGGCCTGCAGGGCGATGCGCGCCAGCAGCTGGTTGTAAGGTTCGCCGGCGACGGAGAAGATCGGTATCTTCTGGGATTCGACGAGCGTGTTGAACACGTCAATCATCGGAATCCCGGTGCGGATCATTTTTCTGGGAATGATTCGTTTTGCCGGATTAACTGACGGACCGTTGATCTCGATCATATTTTCATCTACCGGAGGACGGTTGTCGCGCGGAACGCCGCGTCCGTTAAATACCCTGCCGAGCAGATCTTTTGACGATGAAACCCGCATCGGGTATCCGAGGAAACGCACCTGGTCGCCGGTATTGACGCCGCGGCTGCCGGCAAAGACCTGAAGATAAACTTTCCGGTCCAGCAGACGAATGACCTGGGCCAGGGAAACTCCTCTGGCGCTGGTGACTTCCGCAAGATCATTATATGCGACATTATCGGCCTCCACGGTGATAACGTTCCCTGCGATCTGGATAATGCGATGATATACTTTACGCATTGCTGTGCTCCTTAACTTTTGCGTCTATTGCACTTTCAAGCTGTTTAAACTCGTCGCTGCCGGTTTCGGAGAAGTTCCAGTCAAGGAAGTTCTGACGGAGTTCCAGAAAATAACGACGGGCAAGGTCTTTGTCTTTAAAGCTGAAATTGGTGTTCAAAACCATGGTCACTTTATTAAAGACATATTTCTGGCGGTCCTCATCGGTGGCGCCGTCAATTTTATCGAAAGTATTCTGCTGGAGATAAACATAGTCCAGAAATTCACTTTTCAGATATAACATAAAGTCGTCGATATGGGTTCCTTCTTCACCGATAACCTTCATCATCTGGTTGACTTCATTGCCGCGCCGGAGAATCATGCGGGCTTTGGCAATATCGGTTTTATTGACGATGCTCTGGTAATGGCTCCAGCTGTCCAGCGGGTGGATCGCAGGGAAACGGCGCGCGTCAGAACGTTCGCGGGAAAGCCCCAGGAACGCGCCGACGACTTTAAGTGTCGCCTGAGTGACGGGTTCTTCAAAGTTACCGCCGGCGGGGCTGACGGCGCCGCCAATGGTGACGGAGCCGCTGGTTCCATCATTGAGCTTGACCAGCCCGGCGCGCTCGTAGAAACCGGCAATCAGCGATTCCAGATAAGCCGGGAACGCTTCTTCACCGGGAATTTCTTCAAGCCTGCCGGACATTTCACGGAGCGCCTGCGCCCAGCGGGAGGTGGAGTCTGCCAGGAGGAGACAGCTCAGCCCCATCTGGCGGTAATATTCCGCCAGTGTGATGGCGGTATAGACGGAGGCCTCGCGGGCCGCAACCGGCATCGAGCTGGTGTTACAGATAATAATTGAGCGGTCCATCAGCGTGCGTCCGGTCCGGGGGTCGTCAAGGTGCGGAAACTCGCGGAGGATTTCCACGACTTCACCAGCGCGTTCACCGCAGGCCGCGATAATGACGACGTCAGCCTGAGCATGCTGGCTGAGCGCATGCTGCAATACGGTCTTGCCGGCGCCGAAAGGTCCGGGGGTACAGAAAGTTCCGCCGACCGCAACCGGGAAAAAGGTATCAATAATGCGCTGCTGGGTAATCAGAGTGTTGACCGGCAGCATTTTTTCTTTATAGGCGGTTATCGGGATTTTTACCGGCCATTTCTGAACCATGGTTATGTCGCGTTCTTCGCCTTTTTCATTTTTAACTTTAGCGACGCTGTCGCCGATCCGGTAGTTCCCGGCAGCTTTAACTTCAACGAGTTCCCAGACGCCGTGAAATCCGAAAGGCAGCATGATGTAGTGTTTGAAAATGCCTTCCGGAACAGAGCCGATATGATCTCCGGCATGAAGCCTGTCGCCGGCTTTGGCAATCGGCGTGAACAGCCATTCCTTTTCATAATCCAGCGCTTTCAGATAAAAACCGCGTTTCAGGAAAAAGCCGGTTTTTTCCGCCAGTTCATCAAGCGGATTCTGCAAGCCGTCATATACTTTTTTAAGCAGGCCCGGTCCCAGTTCAACGCTGAGCAGTTCGCTGGTGAAGTCAACCTTGTCGCCAACCTTAAGTCCGCCGGCGCTTTCAAATACCTGCAGGTCGGCGCGATTGTTGCGCACCCGGATGACTTCGCATTTCAGGCGCTCATTGCCGATATTGGCGAATGCGACTTCATTTTGTGTTACGTTGGTGTCGAATTCCACGGTCAGCATATTGCCGTTGACCCCGACTATTCTTCCTGTGCTGGAGTCTTGCATCTCAAGTATATCTCCTGTTATTATATATGTAAGTCATTTCTTTTTATTCCGTTTTAGTTTCACCGGCGGCTTCGCCTCTGTTATTGATGGCGGCAACAATCCGGTCGAAATTCTCATATCCGCGTTCATTATTTCTGCTCTGCCATTTTTCATGGATCAGCAGTCTTAATTTGTAAATGAACAGCTTGTTGACATCGAAATAATGACCGAATTCAAGTTCGTCCAGCCAGCGCCAGCGGATGCTGTCCAGATGTTTTTCCCGCTCCGCCGGATTGGACTTGGCATACGCCTCCTGAATCCCGCGGTCAATGTCAGAAAAATCATCACCTTTCGGCATCGCGCGGTTTGTATTTTCGCTTTTGCGCCCGGCCCGGTAAAGAGCCATACGCTTGCGCAGATTCTTTTCCAAGGCAAGCCACTGGAACGCGCTTGAATCCGCGGCGAAAGGATTGTCTTTTACGGGAACAAGCGAAACCGCGTCGAGCAGCTGCAAGTCTTTTAAACTGATCTGTTCCTGGCACAAACTCCGAAACTCCCCGGCGTTTATAGAGGGAGCTTCTTCCTGTTTAATAAATGGCAAAGAACAAATCAGATAATAATACTGTTTCATATCACAGCTTCGGCTTTTATTTTTTTAAGATTACGCCTTAATCATTTCGGCCAGGCGCTGACCTACATAGCCAATAATGATGTCAGCGATTGCATTATCGGAAAAATCGAAAAAGACATTGTCGCCGCTGATGCTGAACTTCAGTCCGGAATCAATATCCGGTCCGGCAAGAATCCGCGGAGACTGTTTGAGGTTTTCCGCCAATCCTGATTTCAATTGTTTTTCCATTTCCGCCAGATCTTTCGCCGCAACCAGAAGCTCAAGCCTAGGCTCGGCATCCGGATTCAGTGCTTTAAAACTTTCGACCATCTGCCGAAGAATGGAAGTCATGAATTCAGGGGTCATTGCCGCGCCGATATTATTCTTGATGACATTTTCCAGCCGGGACTGAAATTCCTGGCGCAGCTTCAAAATAATATCTCTGGCAGCCTGCGAGACTGCGGCTTTGCCTCTGGCCTCGTTATTGGCAGCATCCATTTCCGCCTGTTTTCTGAGTTCAGCGGCTTCCTGCCTCGCGGCGTTGAGGATTTCCTCCGCCTGCTTTCTGGCAGCCTGGATTATCGTATTTTTTTCATCATCAGCTTTTTTAATGCCTTCCTGATGTATCCGGTCTAAAAGTCCCTGCAGTTCTTCGGCCATATACAAACCTCCTGTTGGCAGGTGAATGTTTAAAAAAAATTAAAAAATCAGTTCAAAATACATCTGTAATTTGTAAATTACAAGCCGATAATTCATTGAAATTGATTAAATTTTTTCTTAAAAATAAAATCTATATCAAGGTTACGCCGGGGATTTATACTGAAGATAAAACGCGGAATCAGAAAAAAATATATTCAGGACGCATCAGTAATCGTCCTGGAGTTTTTGGCGGCAGTTGACGCATCCAGCCGTTTTTGCATTTTTTCCGCATGCTTGACTTTCATTTTGCGGGCAAATCTGAGCGCAACTATATAGCCTGGCGGGATGGCTATTGCCGAAAGAATAGCTCCGCCGATCAGGTATGGAATGCCTAACTCCCGCCCCGTATTTACCAATTGTTCCAGCGACACGTCGTTATACAAATTGGACAATACGGTTTTCACTTCCGCCAGGGTCAGGGGGTCGCAAAGAATATAACCGCCCAGCATGCACTGCAGCGGATAAATGATTGGAATTGTGAATTCATTTGAGAATGCGAACGTGACACCGAACGCAGTGATTTTATTGCAGCGGAAAATGAATGCCAGCAGCAGAATCGTGACGGTATGCAGTCCGATTGGAATTAAAAGCGCGGCCAGCAGCCCCAGCGCCGCCCCCCGGGCAATGCATTCAGGCGAGCTTTCCTGGCGGAACAGCTTGATAAAATAGATGACGCATTTTTTCCAGCGCTGTTTAAGCCTGAGCCTCATTCTTTATCTCATTGGTTAATGCTAAATTGTTCTCTTGCTGTACGTGGAGTCGGCAGACGGCAAAAAACATCCGGATACTCTTCCGCGAAACGTTTTTCAACAACTGCAGAACTCTCCGGGAATTCATGGCCGCGTTATTGTATTATTCCTGCATAAATCATCTTAGCAGTCGCTAACAGTTCCATACAGCCTTAAATTAACCACTGAATTCAACTTTTTCAAATTATTTCACAAATAACCGCGATTTATTAAACTGGATTCGTAATGGCTCAATAAAGCAGTGATCATCAAAATGTTAATATTGCTTTTTAGCCTGGATTATTCATGAAAAATGGATGAAAGGCGAAAATATGCTCAAAAAGAAAGATTTTGACGATGCCGCAGTCGTAGCAGCGCTACGGCGAGGACATCGGCAAAGACTTTACTTTGAGCAGATTTATCCGCCTCTGGCGGGTTGCAGTATTTCACCATAAGTTTATGAATTATTCAGGTTAGATGATGCCGGCGGCATCAAACGGTTATATACTCTGCACGGCTTAAAATTTAAAATAGATTGCAAAGATTTTGAGAATTGGTTCGTATTCTGAGAGGCTGCCGACTCCGGGTATCGAAGGCCTCGAAGAGCGCTAATCCAAACTCGAGAGATCGCAATCCTGCTCGTCTATTCTTAAATTTTCAGCCGCGCAGAGTATATATTTGATTGATTTTGCTATAAACGTGTTATCCCGCCGGGATATTATTTGCAAATAGTCCGAATATGATTTACCACCAACTCGATAAAAAGATTTCACCGGATCGTTATCAGATTGTCCGGAATATAGATGGCGCGAAACTTGCATCGCTTATTTTTGCGGCTATTTTATAAACACAAACCAACTAAACGGTTTTTTTAACGGGAGAAAAGAAATGAAAATATTAGTTGTGGACAAATTGTCGGACGCGGTAAATGCGCAACTGGAAAAGCTCGGCGGACATGTAATCTGCAAGTCAGTGACTGCGGAGGAACTGCCGCAAAACCTCGCGGATATAGAAATACTGATTGTGCGCTCGACCAAAGTAACCGCCGAAGCGATAAAATCCGCCCCGCAGCTTTCCCTGATAATCCGCGCCGGGGCAGGAGTGAACACGGTTGATCTTGCCGCCGCCAGCAGTCGCGGAATTCACGTTGCCAACTGTCCTGGCAAAAATACCGCCGCGGTAGCCGAACTGACAATCGGACTGCTGATTGCCGCCGACCGCAGGATTGTAAATGCCGCAACGGATTTGAGAAACGGCAAATGGCGGAAGAAAGAATACAGCAAAGCCGGCGGGCTTAAAGGCCGGACGCTGGGCATTGTCGGGCTTGGATCTATCGGCAAAGCCGTGGCCGGATGTGCCAAAGGACTCGGCATGAATGTGATTGCCTGGTCGCGCAGCCTGACCCCTGAAGCTGCGGAAGAAATGAAAATCGGATACTGCGCCAGTCTGACGGAAGTCGCGGAAAAGGCCGACGCGGTGACAGTTCACCTGGCCTATTCCGCTGAAATGAAACATCTTATCGGCGGGGATTTTCTGTCCCGCCTGAAAAACGGCGCGATATTCATCAATACGTCCCGCGGAGAAATCGCCGATACCGCCGCGCTCAAAGAGGCGATAAAATCGCAAGGGCTGAATGTTGCGGCCGATGTCCTTGAGAACGAACCGGCAGGCGGGGAAGCCGGCTTCGCCGATACTGAACTGGCAAAAATGATAACCGGAACTCCGCACATCGGGGCATCCACCGGACAGGCCGCCGAAGCCATTGCCGATGAAGTGGTAAAAAGAGTTGAATCCTACAAGCGGACCGGCCGGCCGCTGAATACGGTGAACATCAGCGCCAAATCATCCGCCATCATTAATCTGGTCATCCGCCACTACAATCGCGTCGGAGTTCTTGCAGGCGTGCTTGACAAACTGAGAAATGATGGTATCAATATTGAAGAGATGGAAAATTTGATTTTTGAAGGCGGCCACGCGGCTTCGTGCACGCTCCGGCTTGACGCCGAGCCGGCTCAGGAAACCATCAAATCCATTGAACAGGACGCTAATATTATCAAAGTGCTTTTAAACTGAAGGTTATTAAATGGCTCCGGAAAATACGTTTATCGCCGTGCTTATCAAGATTTTTTTTCTGCTGACCCCGTTTTTCATCCTGTCCATGTTTGTGGCAATGACCCAGCACATGAGCCGGTCACAGCGGAACAGCGTAGCCGCGAAAACAATGCTGTCGAATTTAGTTATCTGTCTGCTGCTCTATTTCTTCGGGGTGCCGCTGTTTTATTTTCTCGGTATCACGCTGGACGCGTTCAGAATCGGGGCCGGAACCATCCTTTTCTTCACCGCGTACGATCTGATTTCCGGCAAAACCCCAAATCTGCCGGATGCTGAAGAAGGGGATATTTCCGTGGTGCCGCTGTCTATTCCGTTTACTATCGGGCCCGGAACTATAGGGGCATTGCTGGTAATGGGAGGTTCGGCGGCGACCGCCGCCGAAAAAATGGTTGACGCGTCCGGCATTGTCGCGGCGGTTCTGCTGGCCGGAAGCATGCTGTTTGTGGGGAACTGGATCGAACACGCCATCGGCAAAAAGGGATTGAATATACTGTCAAAACTTACCGGACTGATGCTGGCGGCGCTGGCTTCGCAAATCATTTTCACGGGCATTAAGAATTTCCTTTTCAGCAAGTAAAATCCAGGTTTGCCATGAACGATAATTTCAGAGTTTTCACCAGTGAGCGCGACGTTTTCGCCGCCGCCGCCCGTTTTTTCTGCGATTGCGCGGCGGAAGCGGTCAAAGCGTCAGGATTTTTTACGGTTGCGCTTTCAGGCGGAACGACCCCGGACGGGCTGTTTTCGCTGCTGGCGGAGGAATACCATGACCGCATTGAATGGTCTGAAGGCCATTTTTTCTGGGTGGACGACCGCTGTGTTCCGCCGGATTCCGAGTTCAGCAATTTCGGGCGCGCGTCGCGCCTGCTGCTGGCAAAAGTTCCGGCGCTGCCGCAGAATATCCACCGTATCGAGGCCGTGAAAGCCGCCGCCGCTGACGATTACGAACTGCTGCTGCGCAACTATAAGTCCATGCGGAGAACAGCTGACGGCGTTCCTGTTTTCGACATCGTCCAACTGGGCATCGGCAATGACGGACATACTGCATCGCTGTTTCCGGACGCTGATTCGCTGCGGGAAAACCGTCGATTCGCGATAAAAGCAGGCCCCCCGGCGACTGCCCGGCCGGCCGTGCCGAGAGTGACGCTTACTCTGCCGGTGCTGAATTCCGCGGCAAATTTGTTTTTCCTGGTTTCAGACCAGGAAAAATTCAAACTGGCGGAATATATTAGCAATTATGCAAACCGGATAAAATATCCGGCACAATTAGTTCGCCCCGCCGCCGGACCTGCGGCATGGTTTGTCCGCGGTTTATAGAGCATATAAAGTATAAACAGATAATCGGAGTATGTCATGAAAGTTATCAGATTCGACAGCGTCGGCGGCGCCAGCGGCGATATGATCCTCGGAGCGCTGATCGGACTCGGCGCGGACTTGGATATTTTAAACCGCGAACTTGTCTCGCTGATGCCGGATGAAAAATTCAGGATAACCGTTGCTCCGAAAGAATCTCACGGGATCAACGGGATTACCGCCAGGGTTGAAATTGACGAACCTCATTCCCATCATGAACACGCTCATCGGCATGAGCATGGCGGACGCGCTTTTGCCGACATCCGCCAATTGATTGAGAGAAGCGGATTGACGGATGCCGTCAAAGCCATGAGCATCAATGTTTTTGCGGCGCTGGCCGCGGCGGAAGGCAAAATTCACAATATGCCGCCTGACAAGGTCCATTTCCATGAAGTCGGCGCGGTTGATTCAATCGTTGACATCGCCGGCTGCTGTCTGGCGCTGGAAATGCTTGGGGCGCAGGGTATTTCCGTTTCTCCGCTGCCGTCAGGACAGGGTACTTTCAAGTGCCGGCACGGCGTCTATCCGATTCCCGCTCCCGCGACGGTCGAACTGATGAAAAACTTGAAGTCCGTTTTGACGGATGAGCCTTACGAACTGGTGACGCCGACCGGCGCCGCGCTGCTTTCAGTCTGGCCGCATATTGAAGTTTCTGCCGGAAGCAGAGTGGCTGACGCAGCCAGCAGCTTCGGACATCGGAAACTGAATTCCAGGCCTAATCTGCTGCGGGCCATTCTTTATGAATCTGCGGAAAGCGTCATGCCGGACCATAACGGCGACACTGATTCAGTCATTGTTCTTGAAACAAATATTGACGACTGTCCGGCGGAATTTATCGGTCCGCTTTTCGAGCGGTTGCTCGACGCCGGGGCGCTTGACGTCTGGACAACGCCAATTCTGATGAAAAAACAGCGGCCAGGCGTCATGCTTTCCGCCATTTGCAGAAGCGATTGCAAACAAAAGGTTTATGACCTTATTTTTCAGGAAACGACGACATTCGGAGTCCGGGAATATCCGGCGTCCAGGCAATGTCTTGCGCGAAGATTCGAGCAGGCAGAAACGCCTTACGGCAAAGTCAAAATCAAAGTCGGCAGCAGAAACGGCATGGATATTACCTGTTCTCCGGAGATAGATGACTGCATCCGCCTGTCCGGAGAATCCGGCGCGGCTGTAAGAGACGTCTATCTGTCGGCGGTTAAAGCGTTCAGGAAACAGTAATCCGTCAATTTGACAAAGATGACGGAATGCTGGCCTTTTTGCTCTTTTCCAGCAATGCCGCCGGAATGAATTTCTTAACCAGCAGCGGACTTAGCTTGATCTTGATGTTAATGCGGTTCTCTTTCATGTCCACCGCGACAGATGACGGAACCGGTTCATTATTGTGCTGCATGAATATCTGAATGGGGTTGTCCTGCTTTTCCAGAGTTTGCAGATTGTCCGGGTTTTCTGATTCTTTCAGCAGCTCCGCGGCTCTTTTCGAGTCAATATCGCCGCTGATTACGGCAATAGTATCATAATACAGCTTGCAATATATAGCCGGATGCTTTCCAGCGTCATATTCTTTTACGCAATATGTATCATCGGCCAGAGGTTTAATGCCGTCAATATCAAATGTCTTTTTGAGAAAAGAAATCTTTTCCGTCCGGCTTTCCGTTTTCAGAAAGAAAACCGGCTTGCCGTTTTCCAGATCCGTATAATAGCTGAACCGGTTATCGATGGATGCGGTAATTACCGCCAGCAGGCTTTTTATGCCTGGTTGCAGTTGCGGGTCATTCTGGAATTCAAAAAGCAATCCGGGCAGATGGCGGATCATATCCGGCGCCGATTCCATGTCCGCCGCCGCCGCTATCGCCTTATTCTTTACCACCGGCATCAACTGGACTTTGTTCTGGCTCTGCCTGGCAATGAATTCCGACAAATCAGAGCCGGATGCCGCTTCAATCGCAATCCGGAGATCAATATGATCCGGCAGCACATTAAACTTGACCGTCATTTTGCCAATCTGACTGATCAGCTTTTCAACTTCTTCCGCCGTTTGCTTCATTCTCTCCGCCGCCGCTTGGCCGTGATTATTCTCCAGATGCTTCAGCAGAGCATTTTCCAGATATTTATTTCTGATTTCGCTGTAGTCATCCTTGCATCCGCTCAGATATTTGGCCATGTCCAGAGTCAGCAACACCATGGAAAGATTGTCATCTTTCACCGGCGCAATTAACGGCGGCAGGGAGTTGATCGAATTCAGCAGCGGACTGGAATAGCTCAAACCAATTCTGTTTCCCAGTTTTTTGACAAAGGCCTCATGCCCTAGAAAATTTACCGTTGCCGGCAGTTTCTGGTTCGGATTGCTGCCGACAACCGCGCACCACATAAATTTATCTTCCCGGGAATAAATGAATACTGATATCGGCGCGGAAAAGTCCAGCGCCTGATATGCGGGGTTCAGCGTCAGCGCGATTATGCCGAGAAACGGCAGAGCTTGAAGAGAGGGAGATATTTTCTGGGCCAGGCTGCCGGCATTGCCGGCAAAATCGGTTAATGACACTATCTCCATTCTGCCGACAGGTTCAGGATTTACCGCCGGAACTGTGAGTGGCGCAAGCAGCGCCGGCAGAAAAACCGCTGATGCTAAAAACATTTTTCCGCGGCGGCAGATTCGATCCGTCATTTGGTTCTTCATTTTAATCTCTTTCATTGGAATAATATAAAAATCAGGGACTTGCAACCGTGGCAATCAGTTCCTTCGCATGCGCCGCCGCCGCCTTGCCGCCGCCAAGCATCCGGCCGATTTCTTTAACCTTCGCCTCGTGGTCAAGACGGGCAATCCTGGAACAGGTGCGGTTGCCGACAACCTCTTTCTGCACCATATAATGCGCATCCGACTGGGCGGCTACCTGCGCCAGATGGGAAATGCACAGCACTTGGTGCTTCCGTCCCAGGGCTTTCAGTTCAATTCCCACCTGATTGGCAGTTTCTCCGCCGATATTCACATCGATCTCGTCAAAAACCAGTATCGGCAGTGAATCCGCGTCGGCCAGAACCGTCTTCAGCGCCAGCATGACTCTGGAGATTTCCCCGCTGCTGGCGATATTGCGCAACGGCTGAAGCTCCTCCCCCGGATTGGCGGAAAACATGAAATCAATGCGGTCCATGCCCTTCTCGCCGGGCTCGGTTTCAGCAAAACTTATGTCCAGGGCGCTGCGCAGAAAGCCCAGCGCTTTCAATTTGCTAATCACTTTCCGGCGGAAAGTCTCCGCCGACTTCTTTCTGGCGGCGGAAAGTTTTTCCGCCGCTTGGCGTAATTTATTGCGCAGAAACTGTTCTTCGGCGTCAAGTTCCTGACGCTTTTTCTCGGCATTGCTGAACAATTCCAGGCACTGTCTGGCGTTTTCCAGATTTTCAAGGACATTGTCCAGTCCCGGCCCGTACCGACGTTTCAGCGTTTGAATAACACTCAGCCTGGCTTCCAGCTCCGTAAACTCCTGCTCGTCCAGTTCGACGCGCCTGCTGTAATCTTCAATCTGTCCGGCCAGGTCGCGAAGCAACTCGCTGATCTGGTCGCAGGCCTGAAGCATTTCTCCGCCCTTTTCAGCATCGCTTTTTTCCAGTTCATGAATATTGCGGTAAACCGTAGCCAGTTGATCGGCCATGGAATTTTCCGATTCGTTCAGAATCTGAACCGACTGCGCGGCATGCTCCATTATCTGTTTGGCATTGGCGGCGACGCGGTGGCGGGCCGAAAGCCGCTCATCTTCACCAGCTTCAGGCGCGGCGCGTTCAATCTCCTCAATAGTCATCCGCAGATGTTCAGCTTCCATTGCTGCCGGCAGGTCTTTAAACATGCTCTCCCGTTTTTCCCGCAGCGCTCTGAGTTCCCCGCAAATCGCGGCGCATTCCAGCAACTGCTTTTCAAGCTGCGAATAGCGGTCCAGCATATCCAGCTGGCAGGACTGCGAAAATAGCGACTGATGCTCGTTTGCCGCATGCACATCCACCAGCAGTTCGCCGATATTTTTCAATGTTTGCAGAGTCACCGGGGTATCGTTGATCAGGTTTTTTGTCTGATTCTGCGAAATAACCCGGCGCAGCTGCAATTCCGGCGCGGTTTCCTCCATGGTGATTTCCGCTTCAGCCAGGAGCGGCTTTAAAATCCGGTACGTTTCCGGGGACAGCGAAATCCCGGCTGAAACTTCACAGCGTTCGGCCCCGGAACGGATGACGCCCTTGTCCGCACGTTCGCCGAGCAGCAGGTTGATCGTTCCCAGCAGGACTGACTTGCCGGCGCCGGTTTCTCCGGTGATCACATTGAAGCCGCCGCCGAACTCCACTTCCGAGTGTTCGATCAGGGCCAGATTTTTTATCTTTATCCAGTTGAGCATAACAGCGTTTACTATAAAAGAACGTTTAAATATTTGTTTTTTACCGAAATCGGGATTAAGATTTATTATTACCCTTATATGATTATAATACAAGCGACGGAGATAAAAAATATGCCCTCCGCAGAAAGATATAGCGACGGAAACGGAATCCGCATTACCTGCGACGGAAAAACAGACCTGAAACTGACCAGAGTGGAACTAGCCTGTTCCGCGGGCAAAAGGCTGCCCCCGCCCGGATCCACTGCAGCGAAGCTGCTTAATCTCATCCGCGATTTTGTGCAAGGCAAACCCGTCTCCCTGCCGCCGGATGTTCTCGACCTGTCGCCGCTGTCGGATTTCCAGCTTAAAGTCCTGCAGATGCTGCGCCGGAAAGTTCGCCGCGGCAAAGTCGTCTCTTACGCGACTCTGGCGGTCATGTCCGGCTCTCCGCATGGTGCCCGGGCTGTCGGCGGCGTCATGCGCAATAATCTGTTCCCGCTGTTTTTTCCGTGTCACCGGGTAATCGCCAGTGACGGAACCATTGGCGGGTTCATGGGCGAAAAAGACGCAGGCTGTTCCGGTCAGGCCCTGAAAAAGCAACTGCTCCTGAATGAAGGCGTCGTCTTTCTGCCCTCAGGAAAAGTTACCGCAGAAAGCATCATCCGCCTGTAACCGGATTTTCTTGTATCATGTATTTGTTCTATTTTCATGCTCCCGGCTTTCAGATTTTATTTTAGCCTCTGAACACATGACCAGTCTGCGAAAGAATCCAATTCACAATCCTGCTCATCTATAGAGGTAATTGCCACGGAAGCCCGATATGACGAGGGACGTAACCGCTTTCAAATAAACGCAAAAGGGCATTGCCGCAACGCGGTTGCGTTTCCGCCATGCCGGACCATGGCAGCGCCAGCCTCACCCAGCCCATCCCGGCAAAGACGGAATCCGCAATCTTAATGCGATTCGGCATTAAGGAGCCGCAAAGAAATAAACTTGACATCTTCGCGCTTCTCCCGAATGCCTTTGTGTTTGCCGGTTCGTTACATACCTTCAGGTATGCGCCTTACCGGCAATTCCCGAAATCTCTTCGGGATATTTCGCGAGACTTGTCAAGTTTATTTTTTGACAGCTCCTAACAATTGGCTATGTTAAATTTTCACCCTTATTATTAGAAAGAAGTAAGGACATCCATTATGGGTTTGTCTCAAATTAAATTTCCACAGTTCATGTGTTCAGGGCCAATAAGTTTTCAGCCGCAACATCTTTTGTATTTTTTCCCGCTGCCGCATGGACATGGCTCGTTGCGTCCGATCCTGCCGACGCGCGACAATAATTGCCGCGGTTCCTGCATATCTGAATCGTTACGGCTTTGAGCATAAATCTGCCGAAGTTTTTCATGCCGCTCGTTCAGCATGACGTAAAAATCAGGATACCGGTCTTCGAGCGCCGCCCTGAAGGCTGCCATCGGAACAATCCGGTCAGTTCTTTCTTCAACCCATTTGCGGCTCAGGTATCCAACGAAAAACGCACAATCATCTTTGACTTTCATCTTTTTCCCATTGTCCGCCGGCAGCCGCGCGAAACAGATCAGCGCGTCTTTGCAATCACAGGACGGATTCAGGCAATAGCGGTCAAAAACGGTGTAATCAATTTCGTTCAGAGTTATCCATAAAGAATTATCGAACGGCAGAACATCCTTGTACGTGACTAGCGCCCCGTTTTTAATCGCGTAATTGTCAAATTTATAAAGAATGCTTTCGACGGGTTCATTGCAGGCAATTCCACCTTTGTACGCCAGATAATACGCCTTCAATAACTGCCAGTCCTCCTCCGTCATTTGAGAATGAAAGACCTTGGCAAAGGCATTATCCGGTTCCGGTGATTCTACCGTCCCGGCGCCGATATTCAGGTGAATATTGTGCGTTTCTGTATCGCCGCTCCCCGGCAGCGGTTCCAGCGCAACTGATATCTCGCCGCAATTGCAGGCCGGGTTGTTGCAGGATGATATCTGACATATATATCCGGCTTCGCCTTTTATCCCATGAAGAACAGCGACGAAGTTTTCGATGTTTTCGTAGTTTTCATTGAAAATCATATTATAGAATCCCTTTTAATTAATGGCCTGGCGATTGATGAATTCGGCAACCGCGGCGACAAATCCCGCCGCGTCATCCGTTACAACGGCGACAAACCCGGCGGCGTCATCTAAACCATCGCCAGACTCCTGGATTTCATGCAGGCAAAGCTGCAATAGCAGGAGATGCCGGTGTTCAATTCCGTCAGCGCGGCTGACAGTTTTAAACATATCAGAGGCGAATTTCGCCGGAGGCTTTTCCGGAACTTCCGCAACGGTGTGGATATAAAGCGCGCCTGCGGCGGTCAGCACGGCCTGGCGGGCTGGAGTTGCGGCTTCCGCCGCAAAACCTCCGGCATGCAGCACCGACGCCATTTTCAGTTGGCGTTCGGCGGCAGCCAGCGCCGGACGACTCAAAGCCAGCCGGCGGTCGCGATCGGACGGGCGCGGCGGCGCGGCGCTTTCAGACTCAAATACTTTGGCCATATCCCCGGCATTAATAGTGATGATCCCCATTTTTGCCAACTGCTGAAGCAAGGCATAATTTTCCGTCGTGATCATCAACATCTGTTCCGGAGCCAAACTCTGTCCGTGCGTCTTTTCCACCTGCTGCTTAAGTTTATCCGCCGCGCCGGCGGAACCGACGGCAAAGACGGATTTGATGCGGCCGGTTTCGTTGTCATATCCAACCTGACAGAGATTAAGCCCGGAGGAATCAAGGCGCACTTCCTGCGCCAATTGTTCAACCGGCGGCATGACCGCCGGTTCCGCATCCGGAAGCGTCATTACCTTTGCCGACATAATCGAGCCGAGGCGTTCCAGGAACGCGTTTTTGGCCCCTAATTTTTCGAAGTCGGCAAAGTCGCCGCGAGCGTCAAGAACGGCGTCAGACAGGCCTTTTTTAAAGTCGAGGGTCGCCAGCATCCGGTGTTCGATGGTGTTTTCCGCGACCAGATTGATGACATTGACGGTATTCTTCTGGTGTTTGCGCCAGGCGCGGGCAATGCGCTGTTCAAGTTTAGCCGGATTCCACGGCAGATCGAGGTTGACGACCACGCTGGCGGTCTGGAGGTTCAACCCCACGCTGCCGGAGTCGGAGGAAAGGAACAGTCGGCATTCCGGATCATCCTTAAACCGGTTGATCTCTTTGCGCCGCTTAATCTGGTTGACCTTGCCGGTGTGGAGCGCAAAAGCGACGCCGCGTTTTTCCAGTTCCGCTTCGATCAGGTCGAGCATCCTCACCCATTCGGAAAAGACGATTATTTTGCGCCCGGGGTCATCCTCCCAGAGGTCGTCGAGAATGCGCATGAATTCATCAACTTTGGGCGATTCAGTGATTTTCTGGTCCAGAATATAAACGCTGTCGCAAAGCATTCGCATGCAGGAAAGCGCCAGTTGGAGGCGGTCGAACTCTTCGGGCGTAAGCGGGCGGCGCTGCGCCATTGCCGCCAGCCGCACCACAATGCTTTCGTAATCGGCGTAACGTTTGCCTTGTTCCGTCGTCATCGGCACGAAATAATTGTTGTCAATGCGTTCCGGCAACTGTTCGCTGATTTCGTCCTTGCGGCGGCGCAGCATCACCGGCTTGACCAGTTCGTGCAGTTCGCGGAGATTTTTCAGCCCTCTGATCTTGCCGTCGTCGTCGAAATCGTAGAACCGGCGGTTGAAGCGGAACAAACTGCCGAACAGCGAAGGCTCGACAAATTCCACCAGCGAATACAGCTCATCAATCTTATTTTCGATCGGCGTGCCGGTGAGAACGAAGGCAAAACGCAACTGCAGCCGCTTCAGCCGGTCGGCGGTCTTGGTTTTCCAGTTCTTGATCCGCTGCGCTTCGTCAAGAATCACCAGTTCCGGCTGGAAGTCGCGGTTAATGTCTTCATAATCTATCATCACCTGCTCGTAGTTGACCAGCAGAAAAAACGCCTGGCTGTTGCGGTATTTTTCAAGCCGCTGCTTGCGGGGGCCGAAAACCGTCTCCGACGGCAATGCGGTGAATTTGCGGATCTGCTCCTCCCATTCGCTTTTCAGCGAGGCCGGAGTAACCACCAGCACCCGCCTGACCGCAAAACATTCTTTCAGCAAAGCGGCGGCGGCAATGGCCTGGACCGTCTTGCCCAGCCCCATTTCATCGGCCAGCAGCGCCCGCCCGCTAAACGCCAGGTGCAGCATTCCTTCAATCTGATAGTCGTAGAGGGCATGACGCAGAAACGGCGCCTGCCCGCTGCTTTCGCTGAACTGCCGGCGGTACTCATCGCGCCACTGTGACGCCTGCTTTTTTTCCAGTTGGCGGCATACATATTTGCGCACTTCGGCGGATATCCTGATTCCGGCGCGCAACGTTTCGTCCGCCAGCTCCAGGTCGCGCAATAACACTTGCAGCGTATCGGCTTCCGGCGCTTTGAATTCACCGTTAACCGCCAGATAGCGGCGCATAAATCCGGCGGCGGCGCTTTTTTCCGGTATTCGCGCCAGCGGCCGCCACGGACTGCGGTCCATGAAAATCTCAACATACGGCGAAACAGCCGTCCTGACTCCGGACAACTGCGCCTTGACCTTTTCAATGTGTTTGCAGGTGCCGAGAAAGTTTTTGCGGAAATCCGGGCATGAGCAGGTGTTGACATGCTCCGTCAGCGACCGCAATTCCACCCGGTATTCAACGGCATGATCGCCATCCGGACGCGATACCAGATAGTCCTTGAACGGATTTTTTCCGGCGGCGGCCGGAGTCACGCTCATCTGTTCCTCCTTCATGCGGCGGCGGCGCAATTCGATCTCATACTCGTCGGTGGTCTTCCAGCTTGTATGTGCTTTTTTCGGTTTGCCGGCAGCTTCCGGAGTTTTTTTTGCAGTAGTTTTCATGGCTGTTTAATGTTATTATTTTTGTTCCGGAGCATTTCCGGACTGCATCGGCACGGTAAAGCGGTTGGCGGCTCCGGCCACCGCGCGGGCGGCAATGTCCTGCACTTTTTCATAGGCTTTTTCCTGGCGGCTGGATATCTCTTCGATTTGCCGCGCCTGGGAAGTAACGGTGGTTTCCAGCCCGTTGATGCGCGCTTCGTAAACGTTGCGGTCGCCTTCGAACCCCTTATTCAGCAGAGCTTCTTTCATGCTGAACTCGGACTGCAATTTGGACGCGGTCTCCTTGACGGCTTTCGCCACGGCATTCTCCAGCGTTTCCGGAAACGCGTCAACTTTGCTTTGCAGGTCGGAAAGAATCTTTTCGCGCTCGGAGAGTTCGGCGTCGCGCTGCGCCAGCACGGTCTCGCGTTCGGCCACGGCTTGTTCAAAGGCGGCCTCTTTTTGAGATATTTGTTTTTCCAGCGCCGCCAGTTCATCTTTCAGCGCGTTGCGTTTCTGCTCCTGTTCCCGCTTCCAGTTATATTCAAATTCTTCCTTTGCCCGCTTGCCGGCCTTCTCAAAAGCGTCTTTTTCTTCTTTGGCGGCGATCTGGAATTCCTGCTTCTGCCGTTCAAACGCGGCGACCATCTCGGATTCTTCCGTTTCATACTCAAGTTTTTTCTGGCGGTGAGACTCAACCAGCGCGGCCAGCGCCGAGGCGGCCGCGTCGATTTCATATATCCGCCGCAGTTCATCTTCCTTGATGCCGACGGCGTCCTGGAGTTTGCGGTATTTGTTCGCTTCGACATCAAGTTTTTCGGCCAGATCTCCCAGCTCTTTGGCAATCGCGGACTTCAGAGAGTTGATGTGCGACAACACGTCTTCGGCGGCGATCGTGTCGGCGGTTTTGATCGTTTCCGCTTTCCGGTGTTCCTCCCGGACTTTTTCCGGCTTCAGCTCTTCCTGCAAACGCTTTTCCGACGCCTCTTTGGCGGCGAGATAGGCTTCCATCAGTTCTTTCTTGGTACTGGATAAAGTCACTTGCGGAACGGTCTTTGCAGCAGCCATGATAATTTTCCTTCAAGTCAATGTTTATTACAAAGTTCATTACAAACAAATTGGATGCTAAGTCGCCGTACAAAAATAACCTTTACATCTTCGCGATTCTCCCGAATGCCTTCGGGTTTGCCGGTTCGTTACATACCTGACGGTATGCGCCTCTCCGGCAATTCCCAAAATCACTTCGGGATATTTCGCGAAACTTGTCAAGTTTATTTCTTTACAGCTCCTAATCTAAAACCGCCGACATTTTTTTCAACGGGAAAAATGATAAAATCCGCAATCTTTAATTTCGGGTCTTCCCCAGAAATTGCGGGTTAATGGCCGAAAATAGCGCTTGATAGAGATACCGCCGTAAAAGGTCTTTCATAGAAAGCCTTGAAGCAGAAAGGCGCATGGCATAAAGGGCATGACTATACTCTGCGCGGTTGAAAATTCAACACAGATGAATGTCTTGCGGTTGTTTTTTTGCCGTCACCGCCAGAAAAACATCTTCCAGCGACATCGCGTTCACCGTGAAAAACCTGAATCCGGCTTGATGAAAGAGCGCCGTCATTTCACTTTCCACGCCTTTAATTGTGACAATTTTATCTTCCCCGGAGCTACGGACGCTGACAATGCCGGGCAGTTCCGGAATCTCGCCGGCGTCGGCAGGCAGCCTGATTTCACGGAATGACGCTTTGATTTCGTCAACCGGCGCTTCCAGCGCCAGCCGTCCGTCAACCATGATTCCGGCATAGTCCGACAGCGCCTCGATTTCCGGAATGATGTGCGTGGAAAAAATCACCGTGCGGTCGAATTCGTGGATCGCGTCAACCACGCCGCTCATGAATTCGCGCCGCGCCGCCGTGTCCAAGCCCAGCATCGGATCATCCAGAATCAGCAGATCCGGATCGCGGCACAGCGCTCCCAGCAGCGCCGCCTTGGTGTACATCCCCCGCGAATAATCTTTCAGTTTGACGCCCCGCGGCAGCCCGAACATTTTCAGCAGATGCGCGCAAACCTTGTCATCCCATTCCGGATAAAATGCTTTGACGAATTTGATCAGGTCGTCAACCGTCATCCAGTCGTAAAGTTTCTGTCCTTCCGCCACATACGCCATTTTCTGCCGCAGTTTGACGGCGTCCTTCACCGGGTCCAGACCGAGGACGGAGATTTCCCCGGCGTCCGGCGTCAGTTGTCCGGTGATCATCCGGATGGAAGTGGTCTTGCCGACCCCGTTGCATCCCAGCAGCGCATAAACCGCCCCGCGCTTAACCGTCAAATCCAGCCCTTTGACGACCTCTTTTTTCCGCACATAAGCCTTCTCTACTCCACGCGCCACTATCGCATTGCTGTTTTCACTCATTTTGTTTTCTCCTTGGTATTAGTCAACACGGGAGCCGGAGCTCTCCGTCTTTTATTTTGCGGCAAAGACGGTTCTTCCGCCTTGGCGGCGGCCAGAACGGCGGGATCCGGATTTTTATCCCAGGCATCATAAGAACAGGCACTTATGCCAGAGCCTGTAACATTGATTTTTATGGAAGAACCATTGGGAACGAGCATTGACGTACTCCAAAAGAGGTCTATAGATTTTATCTCCAGGGAAAATCTATCTGCAACAGCGCGGTATCCGAAGTTTTCTCCATTGACCGGATTGAGCGGAATAACCGGCAGAATTTCCGGCGCAAGTTTTGCCAGAGAATCAGGAAAATGTCCATGTTTGGCTTTGTATATTTTCAGAGCCAGACACAATTCCAGCGATGCAATCCTGGTTCGCTGCCTGTAACATTCCTGAATTTTAAATGGCGACTTCAGCGAACTGACAAACGTCGGAAAACGAAAGTATTGTTTTGCCCGATTCTGCATGTCCGCCTTCAACTCTGTAAATTTTTCCGTTACCGCCCGTTCAAACAATTGCTTATAGGCAACTTGCCAGCGCAGGGCGCCTGCGACACTCTCCCGGTTGTAAGGAGACAGCAGAAAAGGCGCTATCTTGCGAAAATAAATTAATAATCCCTGTGATGTCCCGAAAGTGTCATTCACAAGTAATTTCAACAGTTCACTGGTATCGTCATAAAATTCCGGACGCATGGACGCAAGTTCCTGGAGCAATTTTTCATAATGCTTAACTTCCGCCAGAGTGTCCGGCCCAATATCGACCGCTATATTGAATTTAGAAAATCTAATCTGATCAGCCCAATCCATGTAAAAACTGTCGCGCCGGGTATTAAGAGAATCCACTAGTTTATCAAGGAGTTCCAAACATTCAAATGTTTCCGGAGTCCGGCCATTCAACTCTAGCGCGTATGCGCGATCATTCAGAAAATTCCGGATTACTTCAATTGCCCTTAAACGTGTGCCGGAAACGGCATTCTGCAGATAAAGACCGTCAAACTTGCTAAGCGTCTGGAGCAAATCAGCATACAAGTTTGCTGCGGCCGGATCGTTGAGGATAAAATCTGCGGCTTGGCGCATAGTTTCCGAAGGCAACTGTGGATTTATAGTACCGGAAAGCCAGCTATATCTATTGTCATTATTTGACTGTGACGGAAGTTTGGGCCTGACGATATTAAGCCGGGCCTGGTATTGACTCAGGGAATTCAGAATCCTGGACGCGGAGTTTTTCGATTCCGCCATCGGCGTAGCCGGTTTTATAATCTCCAAATTCAGTCCGGATGCACGGGCTTCGCACTTAGCCTCCGCCAAATCCACCCCGGAATAGATATAGGCGGTAGTAAATAATATTGCGGAAATTATAATTAATATTCCGGAGACGACAAGCAGCGGGCGCATGACGTTACGCTTGAATGCAATATAACTTGTCCATAGATAATATCCCATGCCGAGAGCGGAAAACCATAGGATAAGATTCATTATGAACGCTGTGATTGCGATACAGCGCAGTTCATTGTACGTATACAGCGCAACGATGGCCTGCACCCCGATTAACAGCGCCATTATAGCAAGCACGACAGTCCCGGCGAGTATTTTGTTGAAACGACGGTTATCCATCAGCGGGGCCGTGACGCCAATGGCATGGAGGGCCAGGCAAAACATTATGCTGAACTCAGTCGCGGAATTGCCACTCGATATAAGCTGGTGAAACAGTAAGCGGCAAAGCGCCAGCAGCACAATATACAGGCTAAAATTAAAGAGATATTTGCACCAGAAAATTTTGCCCCGGCTGATCGGCAGCGACAACAAAAAACTATCCGTCTGGCTTTTTAATTCATTTTGAAATGCGCCGTATCCGATGCCGGACAGCATCAACGGCAGCATGAGTGAAATCGCGTCAGCGGCCAAATCTATATCGCGAATATGTAATGCGCTTAAAATAAATAGCGTCAACCACAGCAGAATCGTTGCGCCCGCCGCCGCCAGGAACATCCCGCGTATCCGCCGCCATTCGTTCCAGATTAATGCCTGATACGGTTTCATTTCTTTTTCTCCCAGGATTTTAATGGATGATATTCAGCTTTTGTGCGGGCGTCACTCGAATCTCTGAAGAAAATGAATCCGTTTTTATCCGGCTGATATCCGAAACTTTTTCCGGTGTACGAATTAATCGGGATCTCCGGCAATATTTCCGGCGCGAGTTGTTGCAGCGAGTCCGGGAATCTGCCGTGCCGGGCGCGGTAGATTTTCAGGGCAAAATAAATTTTAAACACTTCAAAATTAGATTTGTGGATGAAATATTGAAATATGCCCAAATCACATCCCGGATTATACGCAGACCTTAACGGTCCCGGCAGCTTTGCCGCAAGCTTAATCAGTTGAGTTTCTTCGGCATTAATAGCTTGATAAGATGCGGATTTGCGTGCGCGTTCAAACAATTCTTTCTCGCGGATTTTTAGTTTGAGCCATGCGGCAAGGCTCTGTTGCAGCCTTGGCAGATACAGCCAGCGCAACAGGGCATTGGGCGCGGTTTCATAGGCCGTTCCGCAAAGAAACATAATCTTCGGGGTAAAATCGGAATTTATAACCTTTTCAACCCAGAATAAAATGGCGTCCGGCCTGGAAAGGTTTATGCCGTCAATTTCCTTTATGTATCTGCGATAGTGCGCGGCGGCTTCCGGCGTGTCCGGGCCATAATACGCGGCAATGCGGAATTTATCTTCCTGCATCCGCTTTATATCGCCCAGTTGACCAATAGGATTTTCTCCTGAGGCGGCAAACATAATGTCAAACATGTCAAGGCACTCGAAGAATGCCCTGCTGTCGCCTTTAACCGCCAGCGCCATGGCTTTATGGCTTAAAATACGATCACAGCACAAAATGATCCATTCCTGTTCATAGAAGACCTTTAAATCAATTTGAGCAGGGTTTAGACGGTAGCTTGGCGGTAAACGGAAATCCGCTGATTTTTTGATGCTTTCCATAATATTGCACAAGCCACTTACCTCAGGAGCATTGAGAACAGCATCCGCGGTTTTCGCGAGTTTGTCATATTCCGCGGAATCAGAGGAGATTCCATTGAACCAGCGATATTTTTCAAGCAATCTTATTCCCGCGTCATTTAAGAATTTTTTGTTATATTCTTTGCCGAGCTTGTCTATTGCGGCGATGGCGGCTTTGCTGGATGGCGAAGCCGGGACGGGCGGCGCGAAATCCTGCGTCATTCCCGCTTGTTTTGCTTCGCCGATGGCCGCATTTAATTGCCGCGCGGTGTAGCAATATGCCATGCCGTACAGCGCCCACGGCAGCGCCAGCAGAAGGCTGAACGCCATAATTGCCGGTTTAATGATTTTTAAACCGCGCGATATCCGGCATGACCACAGACGCCAGCTCAGTCCAATACAGGAACCGTATAAAACTAACAGCGTAAGCAATACGGTTGCGGCAGACCATATTGTTTCATCATAAACGAAGAACATGGTTGCCGCCATTGTTCCGGGCAGCAGCAGAATGACCGGCAGCGGCAAGATGATTATCGCGACAATGCCGTTGCCGGTTTTTCTGCCGAGCAGCGATGTCAGAAAGACCATGGCATGAGCCAGAATCCAGATTAAAACGACTATTGCCGCCGCCATGATTCCGTCTTCGAAATGAAGCTCATCAAAATGTCGGCCGGGAATCAGGCGCATCAGTTGTATCTCTAAAATAACTAATGCGAGAAAGACCGCGAGATTGGCGAAGTATTTGCAGAAAAAGATTTTAGTCGCGCTTGCCGGCAGCTCCAGCAGAAAACTGTCGGTTTTCTGGCTGAATTCCCGCGCAAACGAGTCCGCCAGCACGATGCTGTACAAAAGCGGCAGGCCGACCGCCAGCGGCAGCGCCATCATCTCAACATATCCCGCAAACGTATTATCCACGCAGACGGCCAGCATCAGCAGCCACAGCAGCACGGTTACTCCGGCCAGCGCAATGACATTCCCGCGCATCTGCCGCCATTCGTTCCAGATTAATGCCTGATATGGTTTCATTTATTATCCCCTCTGTTTAATAAATGATGGAAAATTTCGGCGAGGCGTTCATGCGGAACGGCCAGCGCGTCGGCTTTATCAATGATATTTTTCAGTTCGCCGGAGAGCATGGTTTCGCGCATGGCGTCGGTGTTTTGCTGCTGGAGTGAGATGAAATTGCCGCCGCCGGGTCGGCTGTCAATGACGCCTTCGTCTTTAAGTATCTGATACGCTTTGGCGACGGTATTCGGGTTAATGCGCAGTTCCATAGCCAGTTCGCGCACCGGGGGCAGGCGGTCGCCATTGCGATACCGCCCGAACATGGCGGAAACTTTCACCTGTTCCACGATCTGCAGATAGATCGGAACGCCGCTTTTAAGATCGATTTTCATTGCAAACTCATTGTCTTTCTATAAAATGAGATACTGATAAATCCTTTTCTTACCACGAAAAACACGAAAAGACACGAAAGAAACAAATACTTTTACCATGAAGTACATGAAGAAAATTGAAGTTCCTGGTTATTAAGTAAAGAATCTATCTTCATTGCCTTCATGGTAAAACGATTTTCCCTATCCTGTATATCCCTGTTGAAATGCAACTTCATATATTGTATGATGCCTATATTACAATTGTACTACTTGAATAATACAGTTGCAAGCGTTAAAGCGAAAAAAGTTAATATTTTTTTTCACCGCCGGGAATTTCATGGCGGGAAAAGATATTGCCTTTTAAGACTTATAAATGTATTGCGTCCTGGTCTATTGACAAAGCCGCTATATGTATAAAAGGACAGAAGTCAGAAAACAGGAGCCAGAATTCAGAATGGGCATCCGGAAAATCAGAAGATTCGGAGCAAGCGCTGAAAGGCTATTTAGCGGCTCGGAGTGATATGTGTCCAAAATATGTGCCCCGCCTTGCGGGTCCCGCGAACGCGGGAGAGAAAAGCGGAAAGCCTGTCAAAGCAGTCCGTGCTGTCCGTATCGTCCGTTACTGTCCGTGGTCCGGCTGCCGTGGAAGAAGAGGATGGGACGAATGGAAAATGAAAAAACAGTATGCTCGAAGACAGTCTCCCGCGAATGCGGGAAGCAAAACGGGCGTCCGGAATACGGAATTTTTTTATTTCCGGTTTTTCAAATTCACACAGTGGGGTATATTATGCGGAAACGAATTAACCGGGAATGCAAAAAGGCTTTTAAATTTATGAACCGGAATTTTTATTTGAATATCGTCGCCACGATACTGGTCATGGCGGTAATTCTGCTGGGCGTGATTCTGATCAACGCGGTGGACAGAGTGCATTTTGATTATATGGACATGCAGAAGAAGCTGTCTGAAATGAATGATTCGCTGCAGCAGATGAAGAATAAGGGAATCACTGCAATGTCGCCGGCGAATGCCGCTCCGTCCGCAAACGCGGCGGGTGGCGCGAAGACATCAGTTGTTGAAAGATCTCCGGAGAAAATAGCCAATCTGGAGTTTTACGATCAGAATGCGACGCCCGGCGACCGGATTATCACTTCCATCTCCGCCGATGTCGGCAATATGAATCCTTTAATCAATAATGATTATACGGTAAGTTTGATTAACGGCTTCTGCAGTTCGTCGCTGGCCGACCGCAATTTTTCCAGGCCGGAAATATTTGAACCGCTGATGGCGGAAAGCTGGACGATCTCCCCGGATAAAAAAATCTATTCGATCAAACTGAGAAAAGGCATTCTCTGGCAGGATTTCACCGATCCGGTAACCGGAAAGGAATGGAAAAATAAAGAGGTAACCGCGCAGGACTTTAAATTTTATGTGGATGTGATAAATGACCCGGACACCAATTGCGCGTCGCTGCGGGTTTATTACAAAGACCTTGAAAAGGTTGAAGTCATCTCCGACTATGAGCTCAAGGTTTACTGGAAAGTGCCGTATTACCAGTCGCTGGAACTGACGCTCGGCCTGAGTCCGCTGCCCGAACATCTGTACCATGCTTATGAAGGCCCGTTCGACGCGAAAAAGTTCAACGACGACCACCAGCGGAACCGCATGATCGTCGGTTGCGGGCCGTACCGGCTGCTGCGCTGGGACAAAGACCGCCGGGTTGTTCTAACCCGCTATGAGAACTTTTTCGGCGACAAATTCGGCATTGCGCCGCCGATCAAGTATCTGGCGCTTGAAATCATCAAACATTCGAACACCAGTTTTCAATCATTGCTTTCCGGAAGCATCGACCGGCTCAGCCTGCAGCCGGAACAGTGGGTAAACCGCACCGGCATCCCGGAATTCGGGCCGAACGGGAAACTGAGCAAACTGAAGTACCTGTCCAGGTCATTTTCCTATATCGGCTACAATTTGAAAAATCCGCTGTTTCAGGACAGGCGGATACGCCAGGCGCTGTCTTACCTGGTCGACAAGGAAAAAATCTTAAAAGACGCATATTTCGGACTGGGCGAGATTGTGAGCGGACCGCTTTACTTCGACGGCCCGTATTATGATAAGAGCATCAAACCTTATGAGTTCAACATTGAAAAAGCCAGGGCATTGCTGACGGAAGCCGGCTGGACAGATGCAGACGGCGACGGAATCCTCGAAAAGGATGGCAAAAAATTTGAGTTCACCATCCTGCAGGTGGCGAATCATCCGATTCAGCAGAAAATGCTGCCGCTGATCAAGGAAGACATGGCCAGGGCCGGCATCCAGATGAAGATTCAGACCCTGGAATGGTCAGTCTATTTGCAGCGGCTGGAACAGAAAAATTTTGAAGCCAGCACCCTCGGCTGGACGATTGCCTACGAACCGGACCTCTATCAGCTCTGGCATTCCAGTCAGGCGGACAAACCGTTCAGCAGCAATTACGGGTTTAAGAATGCCGAAGCCGACCGGATCATTGATGAACTGCGGGTGACGTTCGATCATAAAAAACGCGTCGAATTATGTTATCAGTTTCATCGTCTGCTGCATGAAGAGCAGCCGTATACGTTCCTGTTTTCGCCTTATGCCCTGCTGGCGCTTTCCAGCCGCTACCAGAATGTCCGAAAATTTCCGGCTTCAATGAGCATCCAGCAGGAGATCATGTGGACGCCGAAAGCGGAGCAGTTGAAGATTCCTGAACTGTAAAATTTAGACATTAACAGGGATAAACAGGATAAGAAGAACCGTTTCATCCCGCAGGCGCGGGAATATAAAGTTAATGCATGTTTAACCACGAAAGATACGAAAAAGCACGAAAAAAATCAGTCGGCGAATTATGGCGGGTATTCACCCCCCGCATTAATTCGCTGACTACTGGTTTTACTCTGTGTTCTCCGTGCCCTCTGTGGTGAAAATAGATTTCTTTGTGCCTTTGTGTTTCTGTGGTTATATAAAAGTCCCGGCGCTGCCGGTTAAGTTCACAATAACAAAACGGAGATGAATTTATGATCAGAATAATAATTATCGGGGCGGCCGGCAGAATGGGCAGGCGCCTGGTGGCCAATATCCTGGAATCGCAGGACTTGACGCTGGCCGGGGCGGTTGAAGCGGCCGGAACACCTTTTCTCGGCAATGACGCCGGACAGGTCGCAGGCTGCAAAGAGTGCGGCGTAAAAATCACGGAGTCGCTGGCGCCGCTTTTGAAAAACGCGGATGCGATCATTGATTTCAGCACCGGCAGCATCGTGGCGAACGCAACCGCCGCCACTGAATCCGGCTGTGCGGTGGTGATCGGCACGACGGCGCTTCCCGACGCCGATAAGGCCGCGCTCAAAGCGCTGGCGGACAAAGGCGGAAAAGTGGTGCTGGCGCCGAATATGAGCGTCGGGGTCAACCTGCTGTTCTACATCAGCCGGAAAGTCACTGAAATCCTGGGCGAAGATTATGATATTGAGATTGTGGAAATGCACCACAACCAGAAAAAAGACGCCCCCAGCGGCACCGCCGCGCGTCTGGCGGAAGTCATTGCCGAAGCCAGAAACCTCTCGTATGCGGATACTGTCGTGCATGGGCGCGAAGGCATGGTCGGCGCCAGGACTAAAAAGGAAATCGGCATGCATGCGGTGCGCGGCGGCGATGTCGTCGGCGATCATACCGTAATTTTCGCTACCGGCGGCGAGCGTGTTGAACTGACCCATAAAGCCTCCAGCCGCGACACTTTCGCCAAAGGGGCTCTGCGCGCCGCCAGATTTCTGTACACCGCCAAACCCGGAATGTACGACATGCAGGACGTGCTGAACCTGAAGTAATTTTACGCCAGAAAATGTGGCGTGGAATGTGAATATATACTCTGCGCGGCTGAAAATTTAAAATAGATTGCGAAGATTTTGAGAATTGGTCCGTATTCTGAGAGGCTGCCGATACCGGGTATCGAAGGCCTCGAAGAGTATAATTAGTTTTCTGGCTCCATGATCAAAAGCGGCACTAAGTAGTCGTTCAAAAATAACTGGTACTTTCTACTGGGGTCTCGGCGGCGTTTTCGGCTTTGCCGGTTCGTTACAAAGCTATGGCTTTGCTGCCGGCGGCGGCCTGTTGTAGCTGTCCGTATAGTCCGTTGCTGTCCGTGGTCCGGCAGGGGGGACGGATGAGACCTATGGGCGCAGGCGTCTCCCGCAAATGCGGGAAGAGAAAGCGTTGTCCGGAATGTCTTCCAGTCCGGGGTCTCATAAGTCCAAGAGGTCTCATAAGTCCCGGATATTAAAACATGCCGCGGAAAAGGCTTATTTTTTTTCGGACAGTACCAGGTTGAGCATTTTTTCGGTAGCCTTGATCGCGGCAACCATCTGGTCGCTGTCAACTCCGACAGTTATCAGGTTGGAGCCGGAAAGGCTTTCCCAGGCAATGGTGGTTTCAACAAGCGCATCGGTTTTGCCGCCGGGGGGGATTCTGACTTCATAGTCCAGCAGTCTCGGAAAAGAAACATCCACCTGTTTAAGCGCTTTGCGCAAGGCCCTGACAAATGCGTCATAACCGCCGTCGCCGCTCGAATCAGCGGTCAGGGTATGTTTTTTATACTTGACTGAAACCGCGGCCTGCGGCGTTGCGCCGAGCTTCGTGGTGATATTGTAATCCACGATCTCAATCTGTTTGCTGATCGGCGTTTTCAGGATGCCGGAGATGATAAAGGGAAGATCTTCCGGAGTGACCCGCTTCTTTTTGTCGCCGAGCCGGACGATTTCCATAAGCACTTTGTCGCGGGTGGCTTTATCGAGTTCCAGTCCCATCGCTTCAAGGTTTTTATCGACGGAAGCCTTGCCGCTGAGTTTGCCGAGGGCGTAATTGCGCCTGCGCCCGAAACGTTCCGGCAGCAGCGGATTGGCATAGAGGTTGCCTTTTTTATCGCCGTCGGCGTGAACGCCGCAGGTCTGGGTGAAGACATCCGAGCCGACAATCGGGGTATTCCAGGCGGTGCGTTTGCCGGAGATGGACTGAATGACGCTGGAAGCATACTGCAGCTGTTTTTCGCAGACATGAGTGGTGCGGCCGGTCATATCGTTGATGGCGGCGGTGATTTCGCACAGCGTCTGGTTGCCGGTGCGTTCGCCCAGTCCGTTGATTGTGGTGTGAATGCCGCTGACGCCGGCCTTAACCGCCGCCAGTGAATTGGCCGTTGCCAGACCGTAGTCGTTATGGCCGTGAAAATCCAGTCTGAGATCAGGAAAGGAGGCATACATCCAGTCCATAAAAGTGGTCAGCATCACGGGATTGAGAATGCCGAGCGTATCCGGCAGCATAATGCGTTCAACTTTGTGTTCCAGCAGCCGCTTGGTAAACGCATGGACGTACTGGAAGCTGTCCCGCATTCCGCCGGACCAGTCTTCGAGATAGACATTTACCGCGATGCCTTTGCCGGCGGCATAATCTATTTCCTGACAGACCTGATCAAAATGCTGTTCGGGCGTTTTGCCGAGTTGAACCCGGCAGTGCCGTTCGGAGCCTTTGGTGAGCAGATTGATGACACAGCCTCCGGCGGCGGCGATCCAGTCCACAGATTTGCCGTTATCAACAAAGCCGAGGATTTCGATGCGCTCCCTGATGCCTTTTTTCTCCGCCCACTGGATGATCCTGGCGGCGCCTTCAAGTTCGCCTTCGGAGACGCGCGCTGAACCCATTTCGATCCGGTCGACACGCACCTTGTTGAGCAGCAGCCTGGCGATCTGTTCCTTTTCCTCCGGGGTGTAGGAGACGCCGGGGGTTTGTTCGCCGTCTCTCAGCGTTGTATCAAGTATTTCCACATATCTGTTGTGTCTGTTGTTTTTCATCTGTTCCGTCGCTCCATCCGGTGTACCCGTTTTTGTTTAATATAAAAAAACCATGAACTGCTTTGGAGAGTTCATGGCTAAAACTGAATTTACAGTATCTTTATCATCAAGAAAATCAACTCTCCGCCCGTCCGGACCCTTCTGTATTAAATACAGCAGAGTCCGCGTCTAATGCTGATGGCGGCAATACCAGTCCTGAAGGGGTGAATTTTCTTAAAATCAAACATTGTTTAAATCTCTACTTTTCGTTTGCTTGTAATAATATACAACGGGAAAGCAAAACTGCAAACCGGCTTTTCAGGTGGAAATTTCCGGGCGTCATCTAATGTCCGGAAATATTCGGTTCCGCATTGGAAAAATCTTATTTTTGATGTACTGTTTTATGATGTAAAAATCGTTGCATGGCTGAGAGTTAAAATATACCCATTTTAAGGAGCATTTCATATATGTCTGAATCTGAAATCGAAAAGCCGGTCAATGAAGGTTCCGGCAGTTACGGAGCGGATCAAATCACAGTGCTTGAAGGACTGGAAGCTGTAAGGGTGCGCCCGAGCATGTATATCGGGGATACCGGCTCCCGCGGGCTTCACCATCTGGTTTACGAAGTTGTGGACAACAGCATTGACGAAGCGCTGGCCGGCTATGCCAACGCCGTCAGCGTTGTCATTCATCATGACAACAGCATTACCGTCGTTGACAACGGCCGCGGAATTCCGGTGGGTATGCACAAAGAGCAGGGCAAACCGGCAGTTGAAGTCGCGCTGACGGTGCTCCATGCCGGCGGCAAGTTCGACCATGACTCCTATAAAGTTTCCGGCGGACTTCATGGCGTCGGGGTCTCCTGCGTTAACGCGCTCAGCACCTGGCTGGAAGTCGAAGTCAACCGGGACGGCGGCGCTTTTTTCATCCGTTTCGAGCGCGGCATCACGGTTAAACCGCTGACCAAACTTCATGATTCGGACAAGACCGGAACTAAAGTTACTTTCAAACCGGATTCGACCATTTTTTCCGATACGCTTTTTATCTGGGACATTCTGGCAAACCGTTTGCGCGAACTGGCGTTTCTGAACCGCGGAATCACGATCACGCTGAAAGATGAAAGAACCCACGAAGACGGCTCCGGGGAACGTTTTGAGAAGTTCCATTACGAAGGCGGCATCGTGGAATTCGTCAAAATGCTGAACGACAACAAGCAGCTGCTGAATCCCGTGCCGATTTACTTCCGCCGGGAAAAGGACAAAATTGACGTTGAACTGGCAATGCAGTACAACGACGGCTTCAGCGAAAATATTTTCAGCTACGCCAATAACATCAATACGATTGAAGGCGGCACCCATCTTACCGGTTTCCAGGGGGCGCTGACCAGGACGATCAACAATTACGCCAAAAACAACAACATGCTGAAGAACGAAAAGGCCATGACCGGGAATGACACCCGCGAAGGCCTTACCGCCGTAATCAGCGTGAAACTTTCGGATCCGCAGTTTGAAGGGCAGACCAAGACCAAGCTCGGCAACGGCGACGTCCGCGGCATCGTGGAGTCAATCATCAATGACGGTCTCGGCGAATTCCTTGAGGAAAACCCCCAGACCGCCAAGGAAATCATACTGAAAGCGATGACTGCGGCCAGAGCCCGCGAAGCCGCCAGAAAAGCCCGCGAACTGGTGCAGCGCAAAGGCGCGCTTGACGGCTTTTCACTGCCCGGCAAGCTGGCTGACTGCGCCAGCCGCGATCCGGCTAAATGCGAACTGTACATCGTGGAAGGAGACTCCGCCGGCGGTTCCGCCAAACAGGGTCGCGACAGCAGTTTTCAGGCGATTCTGCCCATCCGCGGCAAACTTCTGAACGTGGAAAAGGCCCGTCTGGACAAAGTTCTGGAAAACAAGGAAATCCAGTCGCTGGTGGCGGCTATCGGCTGCGGCATCGGCGATGAAGATTTCGATGTGCTTAAACGCCGCTACTTCCGTGTCGTAATTATGACCGACGCGGACGTTGACGGCTCCCATATCCGGACGCTGCTGCTGACGTTCTTCTACCGCCAGATGAAGCCCCTGATTGAGGCCGGCAGCGTCTATATCGCGAAGCCGCCGCTTTTCAAGGTCAGAAGGCGCAAAAAAGAACGCTATATCGATACCGAAGAACAACTGGACACCTACCTTTCCGAACTCGGCAGTGAAGATATTGAAATTAAAGACGGCAGCGGCCAGATTGTGGACAGGGAAGTCGCGATGAAGCTGACCGAGATATTCTCAAAGGTTCAGCATGCCAGCAACGGACTGCACCGTTACGGGATTGATCCGGTCAAATATTTCGGCATGATGAATGGCGACGGTAAATTCCCGCTGGCATTAATTAACGTCCGCGAAAACGACGGCACCACTACTCAGAAGTACGTCTACACTCCGGAAGAAGAAGATGCATTCATTAAAGCCACCGAAGAGCGTCTGTCCGCAGTCATCGGCGAACTGCCGGTTATTGACGCGGAGACGGAAACTCCGGAACAAGGCTCCGAGGTGAAAGAAAATGCCCCGGAAAGCCAGCTTGAACTGGAAATCAGGGAAAAAATAAGTTCCGCAGTTGACCTGATCAGCATTTTTGAATCTAAACATTGTGAAGATATTGCCATAGAGATAAAGAAACACAATCTTTCAATAGTCAACCTTTTTGAAGGTACGGACAAATTGTTTGAGGTAACCAGCGGCGAAAAGGTCGAACAGGCGAGATCGCTCAAGGATCTTTTCGAACTGATTAAGAAAAACGGCAGACAGGGACTCCAAATCCAGCGCTATAAAGGTCTTGGTGAAATGAACGCCGAACAATTGTGGGAAACCACGATGGATCCGTCAACCAGAAAAATGATCAAGGTCACAATGGAGGATGCGGTTCAGGCGGAACGGATGTTCACCCTGCTGATGGGCGACGTGGTTGAACCGCGCCGCGACTACATTGAAAAATACGCAGCCACGGTAAAAGA